>JAUSDJ010000040.1 GCA_030650795.1 Actinomycetota bacterium | reverse complement strand
CAAAGGCAGTCCCCAACGCGGCGGACGAAGAAAGAAACAACCCCCGAAATAAACGAAGTCCCGGGACAGGGGTTAACGATGTCCCGGGACTTCACAAAGTGCGCCCGAAGGGATTCGAACCCCTAACCTTCTGATCCGTAGTCAGATGCTCTATCCGTTGAGCTACGGGCGCGATCGAAGAACAGCGGCGAAGTCTAGCCTGCTTTCCCCTCCTGCCCACACTGGGTAATAACTCCAGAAATAGCAATCGACCCCAACCTAAGTCGGGGCCGATTGTGGCGGAGGCGGGGGGATTTGAACCCCCGATGGGCGTTAAAACCCAAACCGCATTAGCAGTGCGGCGCCATAGACCGGACTAGGCGACGCCTCCATGCCTGGTAAGCCGGGAAATCGTATCGGGCAGACTTCGGCCTTGTGACCACCACATTGGCAATCGACTGCGGGGGCGGTGGATTCAAGGCCTGCGTCCTTGACGATGCCGGCACCATGCGCGCTCAGCCCGTGCGGGTCGCCACTCCATATCCCTTGAGCACGGCGCTGTTCGTGGACACCTTGACTCTGTTGGCCCGTGGGCTGCCAGCTGCTGACCGCGCGACTGTTGGTCTGCCGGGGATGATCCGCCACGGAGTAGTGATCACCACTCCCCACTACGTAACGAAGTCTGGGCCTCGAAGCCGAGTGTTGCCGGAACTGGTCAAGCAATGGACGGGCTTCGACGCGCGAGCTTCATTGGCCTTGGCCCTTGGCGTACCGGTCAAGGTGCTCAATGACGCCGAAGTGCATGCGGCTGGAGTCGTCACTGGCCAGGGGCTTGAAGTGGTGCTGACTCTTGGCACCGGTCTGGGTTGCGCGGTGTTCGACGGAGGGCGTTTGGCCCCGCACATGGAGCTCTCGCAGATGCCGGTGAAGACCGAGGTCGTGTACGACAACTACATCGGCGAACCAGAGCGACGCCGCTTGGGCGATGCACTGTGGTCGCGGCGAGTGGTGCGAATGGTTGAGGGTTTTCGGCCCGTCTTTCGATGGGATCGCCTCTATATAGGTGGGGGAAATTCGAGGCACCTCACACCGGTATCTGCCAAGCGGCTCGGCGAAGACTGTGTGATCGTGCCAAATGACGCAGCGCTGATCGGTGGATCCCGGATCTGGCAGCTTGAATCCCGCTAGCCTCGCTGAACGAGCGCCCCGGAGTCTTCGTTGGGCGGCAACCGAAAAGAGGCTGCGCATGAGTACAACAAGGCTGGATGGTCGTCGGATCATCATCACTGGTGGAGCCAGCGGCATGGGCGAGGGTCTCGTGCGGGCTTTTCCAGCACTCGGCGCCGGTGTTGTTGCCATGGATCTGAATCCGGACAAGGGCCAGGCCATCGCCGAAGAGTCGGGCGCTCAGTTCATGAGCGTGGATGTCTCAAACAAGGAGTCTGTCGACACCAGTTTTGCTTCGGCGGTTGACCTCTTGGGCGGCCTTGACGTGCTCATTCACGCCGCGGGAATTGCTCCGTCCTCCGCGGCCGAGAACAACACTGTCGAACTGTGGAATCAGGTGCTCAGCGTCAACGCGCTCGGCACCATGCTGACCAATCAAGCAGCCTTCACGCACATGTCAGCCGGCGGCGGTCAGATCCTGAACTTTGGCTCGGCCGCAGGCATCATCGGCCAGCCCAATAAGTCGGTGTACTCGGCGAGCAAGGGCGCCGTCACAGCCTGGAGTCGCACGGCGGCCAAGGAATGGGCTCGCTACAACATCACGGTCAATGTGATCGCTCCAGCCATCTGGACCCCGATGTATGACAAGACCCGTTCAGAGATGACTTCGGAACAACTTGCAGCGCACGACGTCATGATGAGCAGTGCCGTGCCGATCGGTGGAAAGCTCGGCGACATTGAGCGAGATTTCGTGCCGGTGATGGCCTTCTACGCATCGCCTGGCGCCAGCTTCATGACAGGTCAGGTCATCTCAATTGACGGCGGAACGCTGATGGTGCGCTGACCCCTTTCGCTGTGAGCGCACCCCGTAAGTAGGCACTGCAAACATTGGCTAAGGTTTGTGCACCCCACAAGCAAAGGATCGATCATGGACGTCCGCGCCTACGCCTCACCCGCCGCGAATGCACCGCTCGCCCCTTTCACCATCACTCGGCGCGAACTCGGTCCTGATGACATCACCATCGACATCAAATTCGCCGGCATCTGTCACTCGGACATCCACCAGGGTCGCGAAGAGTGGGGCCAGGGCATCTTCCCGATGGTCCCAGGCCATGAGATTGCCGGCGTTGTCTCAGCCGTCGGTTCAAACGTCACCAAGTTCAAGCTTGGCGATCACGCGGGCGTCGGCTGTTTCGTTGACTCCTGCCGCGAATGCGCGAATTGCAAGTCGGGCAATGACCACTACTGCTTGGGTCACAGCACCGCGACCTACAACGGCATGGAAAAGGATCTCGTCACACCTACATATGGCGGCTACTCCACGCACATCGTCATCGACGAGAACTACGCGCTGCACATTCCCGAGAACTTGAACCTGGCCGAGGCCGCACCGCTGCTGTGTGCGGGCATTACTACTTACTCACCGTTGAACCGCTGGAAAGTCGGACCCGGTACTCGCGTTGGCGTTGTTGGCCTTGGCGGTCTTGGGCACATGGGAGTCAAGCTGGCTCACGCCATGGGTGCAGAAGTCACGCTCATCAGTCACTCGCCGACCAAGGAAGAAGATGCACTGCGCCTTGGCGCCGATCACTTCCTTCTGTCCACAGACAGGGAAGCGTGGAAGAACTCGACCTACTCGCTGGACTTCCTGCTCAACACTGTTTCGGTCAATCTCAATGTCGATCGCTACCTTGGTTTGCTGGGTCTCTACGGAACCATGTGCATGGTTGGCGTTCCCACCGACCCGTTGAGTATTCAGTCCGCTTCATTGCTCAGCAGCCAGAAGAGCCTCGCCGGCTCAGGCATCGGCAGCATCCGTGAAACTCAAGAGATGCTTGATTTCTGTGGCGAGCACAAACTCGGTTCAGACGTTGAAGTCATTGCCGTGCAGCAGGTCAACGAGGCGTGGGATCGCGTTGTAGCAAGTGATGTGCGCTACCGCTTCGTCATCGATATTGAGTCGCTGAACTCCTAATTCACGCGTTGAAGGCTGCCTGCAGGTTCAGCAGGCGAATACGGTTGTAGCGGAGAATGATGATGAATCCTGAGTTGACGAGCACTGTCGCAAGCAAGAACACCAACGCTTGCCACAAGGGGTTGAAGAAGAACAGCGGGATCGCCGCCAAGCACGAGATCTGATGGACCCATTCCGCGCGGCGTACTTCCATGAGGTAGCGATTCAGATTCGTGAGGTCTGAGCCGAAGAGCTTCTTCTTCGAATGCCCACCGAAGGTGTTACCCGCTTCTGGTAATTGGCGAGCCAAGGTTGCCACCCACCAACGTCGATACAAATCAACGCTTTCCCAGCGGTTCAGCCTCAAGGGAAATGGGTCGCTCTTCAACCAAGAGTCCGGCCAGAACGTTGCCCAGAATCCGGCGGTTACCGACACAAGAACCAGAAACCAAACATCGATGGCGATGAGCACCAATTCACTCATCGCCATCTCCCTCTCTGCGGCGAGGGAGGGATTTGAACCCCCGGTGAGTTTCCCCACGGGCGCTTTCAAGGCGCCTGCAATCGGCCGCTCTGCCACCTCGCCATGCATCCGAAGCGAATGCGAAGATGAAGGCTACATCGGCTTATGGCACGGCGCTTCTCAAGGCACTGCGATTGCCGGGTTCGGCGCATCAGCGGCCGGAACCATGTCACGCACATCGATGAAGGCATTGGTCACAGCGAGCAAGCTCCACTTGCGATCATCGTTCGTAGTGATCACATACGACGGCAGGATCAAGAGGCCGCCATCGGGTTGCCAGAACTGGGCGAGGCTGAGTTCAGCACGATCCGCTGTCAGCACTTGCACTCCGGCCACAAGCACAGGCTTGCCCTTCGCTGTCGGCACTGGTCCTGGGACCGCCATAGCGGGCGACGAGCCCGCGCCGGTCCACGGAGTCGGCCCCGCGAATTGCCAACCCGGCTTGAGTGACCGATTGAGCGAGTCCGTTGCACCGAGCACTGGGTAGCCCGGCACGGGAACCAGGGTCGCGGCGAATCCATCGGCCCACACCACTTCCCCATCCGGGGCTACAACGACAGTCCATCCCAGTTCGGTCCGCAAGCCCTTGAGTACCAGCCAGGCATGCACGACCACTCGGTTCTGGTCGCGAAGGATCTCCCATTCCACATCATCTGTTGGCACGCCAAGTGGAGAGAGCAAGGTGGTGGCGATCTGCTTTGCGCGATCCTGATCAATAGCCGCACCTGCAGTCAGTTGCTCGTCAGCGAAGACCCATCGAACGAGCGGATCGTTGTAGACATTGACGATAGGAGCAGTGTCGGTGGCGCCACCGACCTGCCAACCACCATCATCTGTGCTCGCTGCGCTGCCGAGAACACCGAACTGTTGAGCGATGACGGTGGCTAATTGCCGAGGCTTGAGCTGGCCGGTGGCCACTCGATATCCCATGGCTACAGAAGGCGTATTGGGTAGGTCAGCCCCAGCCTCAAAAGTCGTCGAACTCACTTGGCCCTGATGAATAGCTGAAACGTCAGGGGACAGAGCCGTCGGCGCCACGGCAGTTGCGTTGGGAGCGGGCGAGGGGTTCACCACCCCGCCTACTGGGATTGCTTCAGGCGTTGTGGCACTCGTCGCGCGAGCCAGCAGAAATCCCGCGGCGCCGACAGCGAGCACGAGCACAACGATCAAAGCTTTTCGCACTGCAGAGGTCATCCTCAGAGCGGGCCTGCGCATCGACTGCCTCCAGATGTTGAACCCTCACGTTAGCGTGACGCCCATGCGACTGCATCGGACGATTTCAAGTGACCGCCCATTGCTCGTTGTGGCGCTCGAAGAGGAGGCGATTCACCTCCATCTGACCGAACTGCCGGTGCTCGTGACCGGCATCGGCAAGGTCAATGCAGCGATTGCTGTAGCGACCATTCTTGGTGAGAGTTCCCCCAGTGAGGTCGTGAATCTCGGCACAGCCGGCGCCCTACGGCCCGATCTCATCGGGACGCACGTCATCAGCCGGGTGAGCCAGCATGATCTCGATGACGAAGCCCTCTTCGATCTCGTCGGTATGCACTTCGGCGAGCCAGTCGATCTTGGTGGCGCCGGTCTGACCTTGACCACAGGTGACGCCTTTGTCGCGGATCCAAGAGCAAGGGCGCTCCTTGCTGAGCATGCCGATCTGGTCGACATGGAGGGCTATGCCGTTGCGAGGGCGGCAATCACGGCCGGTGTGCCGGTCCGCATTGTCAAGCGAGTCAGCGATGACGCCGATACAGGCGCAGCACAATCATGGAAAGAATCAGTGGACGAGTGCGCAGAGCATTTGGGCGCTTGGGCCAGGCAATTCCTGCTCTGACTATTCGGCGGCTTGGATTGGGACGAAGGTCGTGCCTTTTGGCGAGGACCGTCTATCGATCAGCAGACCCACCGCAGTCAGAATGAGCGACACCACAACCACGGTCGACACGATCTGTTCGACAGAGTTGTGGAACCACAGCGAAACGCTGAGCACGAGCACAACCAAGGCTGCCCAGACCAGCAGAACTGCCCGTCGATCCTGAGCCGCGAGTCGCGCGTACAGCAGCACCTGAACCAGCGCGAAAGCTGAACCTTCAAGGGCGAACCGCCAGGCGTTTTCACCAAGCCCCAGATCGATGTACTGCGCCCCGCCGAGAAAGCGAACGACAAGAGAGCCAAAGAGCAGGCTGAACAGTGTGATGGAAGCGCCAAGCATTGCCGTCAGGCCAGTCGCAATGAACACAGCTCGCCGGTTGTCGCCGGAGGTCATCTTCGGGAAGAGCACGATGATGATTGCGTTTGGCAGGAAGAAGGCGATCTTTGCCAACAGCACACCGACCGAATATTCGCCCGACTCCGCCTCGGTCAGGAACACGCGGGCGAGCAGGACATCCATGTTTGTCAGAGTGAACAGCACGACAAGTGCGTGAGCCACATGGCCGAACTCAGGCAGCGAGCCTGTTGAGATTGACCCGCCCCACGTGCCCGGGCAAATGATGCGGTAGCTGATGAGCGCGCCAAGAGCGCAGCCGATCAGGATGCCTACCGCAGCAGCCTCAATGCTGCCGAAGATGAGCAGAAAGACAACGCCGAACAGCGCTCGTCCAACACCGTTGGCGATGAAGCCGGCACTGAATCGAAGGTGCTCTTCGCGTCCTTGTGCGATGCCCAGGGAAACCGTGCCGAGCACGACGAAGGCCAGCGAGGCCAGACCAATGAACATGGCCGCATAGGGAATGGCCAGCAGTTCACCGGCTGGCCACGCGGCCAAGACTCCGATAACGAGGATCGCCATGGCGATAAAGACAGCCAAGCGAACGGACTGGCCCTCGACTTTTGCCCGATCGGTGGTGGCCACGGCAACGCGTCGAGCCGTGACGGTCTGCAAGGCGATGGACAAAGTGGAGACGATGATCAGCACGCCCATAAGTGCGCCGAAAGCACCGAACTGGGAAGGCTCCAGCACGCGAGCGGCGACCATCGACAGGCCGTATGCGGCGCCATTTCCGACAAGAGTTGCAATCCCTACAAAGATCAAGCCCTTGGCGAGCGCTGAGCGCGGCTGATCCACTGGGCAAGAGTAAGGGGCAATCCGCGTTCTTTGACGAGCCTCGACCGCAGTTGAAAGACCGAATTGTCCGCTAATTGGGGCCAACGGGTGGTGTCCGAATTGCGCATGTGACTGATGGGACTCACGGGGCGATTGAGGCTACGAATCCTGTGATCCATCCCACAAGCCTCCAAGGGATCGTCCGAAATACGGGCTGGGGGGCTGCACATTGCTCGGTTCTACACCTAGCGTCAACGCCTCGTGGAACGGTCAAGGCCGCCAAGAACTGGCGCCCTAGGGCAGTTTCGACCGCACGACCGAGGGAACCCGGCCTCCCGCCGCCAGACCAAAGGGGTACGACACGTGCGCGTCCGATCAACACGACCGACCCGAGTCATGACAGGCGCCGTCACCGGCGCCTTGCTTATGGCCACGATGGGTTTCGGCAACAGCGCTGTCTCGGCAGCAAGCGCAGAACTGTCTCCGATCACCGGAGCAGGCGCCGCAACCACGGGTGTCGGTGCTCTCATGCTGAGCATCCGCTCCGGCACTCTCGCTGCCAAGACCTCGCCCACCCTCTTGGCGCGAGCTCGGCAGATGCTGGTGCGCAATCGGATCGTGAAGATTGCCCGGGCTCAGATCGGCGACAAGTATGTCGCTGGCCGTTCTGGCCCAAGTTCTTTTGACTGCTCAGGACTGACCAGTTACGTCTACCGGATGGCCACCGGCAAGACCATCGCGCGGACCTCCTGGACTCAGTACCGCGGCGCAACCAAGATCACCCGCAAGAACCTGATGCCCGGGGATCTGGTCTTCTTCTTCAAGCGTGGAGTTCACCACGTTGGCGTCTACATCGGCGCCGGCAAGATGGTCCATGCGCCTCGTCCCGGCGACAAGGTCGAAGTCGCAGGCATCTACGGCGATTGGTTTGCCACCCATCTTTCTGGATTTGGTCGAGTACTGCCTGCCGTCTAGTTGGCCGTTCGCATAAGAAGTCTGCAAGCGAGCGCCTGATTCGTGGCATATGAGACGCTTGTTTACTCAGCACGTTCACGCGATACCTGAACCTCGGAGGGGGCGAATATGGCACCTGTACGCCAACTTCGTTTGACTTCTGACCTCGCTGTTGCCGAACTCATGGCTCACAAGGGTGATCGCCGCGTCAGCGTCTGCATCCCGGCCCGCAATGAAGCCGCGACGATCGCACCGATTCTGTTGCGCATCAAGCGGGAGTTGATGGACGCACACGCGCTCGTGGATGAACTGATCGTGCTGGATCACGACTCCACCGATCAGACAGCCGAGGTCGCCAACGAGTGCGGTGCGACGGTCATCGACGCCAGTTCGGTCATGCCTGAATTTGGTCCTGCGCTGGGCAAAGGTGACGTGCTGTGGCGTTCAGTCGAAGCCTCATCTGGTGACTTCATCGTGTGGCTCGACGCGGATCTTGGTTCATTCACTCCGGAGTACGTCACCGGATTGCTTGAGCCGCTGCTGCTCGACGACGAACTCGCCCTCGTTCGATCCACTTATCGGCGCACCTTTCATGGCGAAGGTGATGAAGGCGGACGAGTAACTGAGTTGACTGCGCGCCCAGTACTCCAACTGCTCTATCCAGAACTCGCACACATCCGGCAACCACTCAGCGGCGAGTATGCAATTCGCCGCGAGGTCGCGCTCGCGACGCAGTTCGAAATTGACTACGGAGTCGAGATTGGCCTACTGATCGACATCTCCCGCGCATACGGTGTTGACAGCATTGCTCAGGTTGACCTCGGCACACGCACGCATCGCAATCGCCCGCTGTCAGAATTGCATGAGCAGGCGATCCAGGTCCTGCGAGCAGCACTGTCACGCACACCCGCGTTGGAGATTGCTGACGGCGCCTACACACGCCCGGCATTGAACGATGTCGCTGGGGGTCTGGCTCAGACCATCACTGCGTCGATGACGTAACTGGCAAACGACAACGAGCTTGTCCAAGCCGGTGAAACCGCGTTCAAGATGTGCGTAGATCTCTCACCTTGCTCAACGACGAAATCCATCTCGAGCTTCTTGCTCGGCAGATGAAAGAGTTGTGCACGCACGCCGACTCGACCCTTCTCGGTGAAATCCTCGACACGCGCAGCCGGAACGAGCGCGGCCGCCTGACGCACAAGATGCTTGCGCGAGTACTTCGGAAGTTCTGAACGCATCAGACCAGGAACATCGTGATCTTTGCTCGTGAGGAATCGTGGGTAGGTCCGGGCAATCTCCATACTTTCGGAAGCTTTGAGACCGTGTACGCCGCCGTAGTCCTCGCGCCACAGCGCCGGGATTGCCGTCGGCCCGATCTTGGCGCGTCCATCGACAGTCACCGTGAGATGTACGCCCAAGAACGGATTGCGTGCATCAGGAACTGGGTACACATGGCGCTGCAAACGACCGGGCTCCCATGATCCGTACCAGTACAAACCCTTGAACGGCAGCATTCGATATTCATTGCCGACGCCGAACCAGCGCGCAACAACATCAGCATACAGTCCAGCAGCATTGACAATGTGCCCAGCACTGATCTCGCCATGACTCGCTGTGCGCACCCACCCAGGCCCCGCGCCCAGCACGGCTGAACCCATCAGCAGTTGTCCGCCCCGAGACGCCACGCGCGCTGCAAGTGCCTCAACGACCGCAATGGGATTGGCCACTGCGGTAGTGGGTGACCACAAGGCGCTTGTGTGCGTCCGAGCAAGCGGTTCGAGCTCGAGCAATTGCTGTTCATCGACGAGTTCCACTTCGACGCCATTGGCGACGGCGCGCTTGTGCAACTCCTGTAGGGCTGGCAACTCACTCTCGGTACGCGTGACAACCACCTTGCCGGTCTCGCGAATAGGAACACCTGCTTCGATGCAGAACTCGCGCAACTGGGCATTGCCCTGACGGGTCAGGCGAGCCTTGAGGGAATCTGGTGCGTAGTAGAACCCTGCGTGCAGCACTCCACTGTTTCGACCCGAGGCATGTGCAGCCAGCGTGGACTCTTTCTCGAGCACGATGACCGAGCTCTTGGGGTTGCGAAGGAGCCAGGCATCAGCCATCGCAAGGCCGACAATGCCACCGCCAATGACGACGAGATCGGCGCTCATTGGCATGAGTGGAGCCTATTTGGCGAGCGCGAGCGGCCAGCTCACGCGAATTTCAAGACCGCCCAGCACTGAGGCGAGCGCAACCGCATTGCCGCCGCTTGCGCGCGCGGTTTCGCGGACCAAAGCCAAACCCAGCCCACTTCCACCAGAATTGGCACCTTTCCCTCGCATAAATCGTTGAAAGATCAATTCAGCTTCCTGAACCGAGATGCCTGGCCCGTCATCTTCAACGGTGAGAACCGCCTGCCGGCTCACCTCCGCGAGTGAGACTCGTACTTGTGACTGCGCATAGTCGAATGCATTGCCGAGCAACTCATCCACGATGCGCGCAAGGATTGGCGAGCTCACTCCAACTGACACGTGCGGAGCCAAGGCGACTCGCAGCTCAAGATTGCGCTCTTCGGCTATGACTGCAGCCGCCACGGTTCGATCGGCAATGACGGCTGATGCGTCGGACACTGTCGTATGCAGCACGCCGGCATCATTGCGAGCAAGTTCAAGAACCTGATCAATCCGATGTGTAAGACGATCAACCTCTGAGGTGGCTCGCTCTGCTTCGACTCGGACCTGCTCCTGTTCGCTCAAATCTTCAATTGCCTCCAGCCGTAATCGAATACTGGTCAGTGGCGTCTTCAGGTGATGAGAGGCCTCCGCGGCGACCGCTTGAGTGTGCTCCAGAATTCCGGAGAGTCGATCAGCCGTTTGATTGAGGGCGCCCGCCACCGCCTGGACCTCTGCAGGCCCATCCCCATCTTGAGCACGCAGATTCAGATTGTCCGGAAGGCCTCGTGCTACGGCCGCCAAGCGCGACAACGGCGCGGTGATGGAGCGAGAGAGCAACAACGCCACCATGGCCGCGAGGAACATAACCGCGAGCACAAAGACAACAAGGAACAGTTGCGATCGATGGACAACAGCAATTACGTCGTCCTCAGGCAGCGACAGGCGCACTGCAGCGCTCACCTGTTCCTGTTTCACGATCGGCGCTGCCACGTAACGCAAATCGCTTCCTAAGGTCGCCGAAGGTCTGACGCTTGAGGTCAGTGTTCCGTGAAGAGCCTGCACGATTTCAGGCCGGTCGAAGGATCGATCCGTGGTTGAGTTGGCGCTGTCGGCAATCAGCGAGCGATCCTCGTCAACGATGACCACACGAGCGCCTGTTCGCTGGGCCACCTTCGCAATAGTCGTGGGCCACTCAGCACTCGACTGGCTGGCCAAGGTCACAGCGGTCGCCAAGGTGTCCACTTCTAGTTGAGAGACGAAGGACGAACGAAGATCCGTAGAGATAACAATCGCCATCGGAATCGCGAGGGCTATCGCTACTCCGGCGGCAATCGCAGTCATGACCAGGACGAGGCGCAGTCTCATGCTGATCGATCGGCAAGCCGGTAGCCCACCCCGCGAACTGTCTCGACAAGTTCTGGGTCGCCCAACTTCTTGCGCAACGAGGCGATGTGCACATCCAAGGTCTTTCCGGTGCCTACCCACACGGGATCCCACACACGCGAAAACAACTCCTGCCTTGGCACCACGCGACCGGGCTCCTCTGCAAGTACAGCC
This sequence comes from Actinomycetota bacterium, assembly GCA_030650795.1. NCBI lineage: Bacteria > Bacillati > Actinomycetota > Actinomycetota bacterium. The sequence goes on along the minus strand of JAUSDJ010000040.1, from coordinate 268,878 downwards.
AGCAAGTCGAATTCCTTTGCCGTCAAGTCGATTTCAGCGCCATCGACGGATACGGACCGTCTCGCGCGGTTGACGACGATGCGCGTGCCTTCAGACGTTGGCTCTATGCGGCGGCGCCGGGCAACAGCGCGTATGCGCGCAGCGAGTTCGCGAACGCTGAAGGGTTTGACCACGTAGTCGTCTGCCCCAAGTTCAAGACCAACGATGCGATCGGTCTCGTCGCCACGGGCAGTCGCGATGATGACCGGCACATCACTGACACGACGCAGTTCACGGAGCACATCGAGGCCATCGCCATCTGGAAGTCCGAGATCCAGCAATACGACGTCGATTCCGGATCCCGAAATGACTGCCGGGACAACATTCATTGCGTAGCCAACGTGCTCAACTTCGAAGCCATTGCGCTGTAGGCCTTGAATCAAGGGCTCTGAAACAGCTGGGTCGTCTTCAACGACGAGAATACGCACACGGCAATGGTGACAGTTCCCTGCGCGCATTGCCCAACCACAAGCCGCAAAGCCAAGATCCTTACCGAGGCTTAACCTCCGCTTCGGGTAGCGCTGGCCCGCCACGACATACCGTGGGCTCATCACGAAAAGAGGAGTGGGCAATGACTCGTGGAGCCATGATGATGATTTCGGCGGCAACAGCAGGCATTCTGATGGCCGGCACGGCGGCAGCCATATCGGTAGTGAATGCGACTGAGACAGCGCCGACTTCCACCACAATCGATCTCATCGCAGAGCAAGTCACGATTCCGGTGCCAACGCCGACGCCGACAGCACCAGCAACAGCGGGAAGCAGTGACAGGTACGTGGCCCCGGCAGCCGAACCGGCAGCGAAGAGCAGCAGCCAGTCTGTGGCGCGCGTGCCATCCCCTGCGCGTCACTCGAACGTATCGAGTTCGCCCTCACAGCTCCCGACATTGCAGCCGACTTCGGGAGAGCATGAGGTCGAACATTCGGATGATCGGGATGGCGACGACGACTAGCAGCAGTTTGAACTGAGCTGCCCGTACTGTTCCTCACATATGAGCACCTACGGACTTGACGGCGTGCTGGCCTGGACTCAGGCCGTGCACGTAGCCGTGACGGCCGGCCGGCCGCTGCCCGTTGTAGCGGCACGTCTGGATGAAGCCGGCGGCAATATCTTGGGTCGCGATCTGACACTCCTCTTTGATGATCCACCAGCCGACTCCGCTGAATTCGATGGTTACGCGATCTGTGGTGAAGGACCATGGCTTGCGGTGAATGAGGGTCAACTTCGATCAGGCGAATGCCAGCTTGTGACGACCGGATCGCCCATCGCACTTCACACCGACGCCGTGCTGCGCCCACATCGCGCTGACATCCGTCTTGCTGCCGATGGAACGGTCGTCGTGATTGCGCTGGATGAGCTCACTGGTGTGATCGATGAGGCGGCGCGCCCCGCCCTCGGCGCCGGCATCGTGCGCCAAGGCGCACGCATGAGACTGGGCGGAAGCTTGGTGCCGGCAGGGAGGCTGGCGAACGCATCAGTGCTGGCCTTGGCCGCTGCTGCCGGGCACGACAGCCTCGACATCATCCGCCCTCCCGTGGTGGGGACCCTGGTGCTCGGGCGCAGTTTGCTGTCACAAGGACTGCCTCGCGATGGGCGCGTGCGTGATGCGCTCGGCGAGGCCGTTGCGGACTTCGCAGGCAGGCAGGGAGCGCGTTCGCATCCACCTATGCGCGCACCCGACACCGAATACCTGCTGCGAGAGCACATCGCTGACGCCAACGTGGATGTGCTCATCACGACCGGTTCAACTGCTCCCGCTCCCGACAACTACGTGCGCCAAGTCCTGCGAGATCTCGGCGCGCGTTGGCTCATTGACGGAGTGGCGACCTCACCCGGAGCACAGATGCTGCTCGCTCGGCTGCCTGACGACCGATTCGTGGTCGGACTTCCTGGGGATCCAGCCGCAGCGCTCGCTGGTCTGGTCACCATTGTCAGACCACTAGTAATGGCCCTGCGCGGTGCAGAACAAGAACGCCCCACGCAAGCCGTGCTGGTCGATGACATTGATGAAGGCGATTACGCGGATGACACTCGCCTCATTCCGGTGCAGCTCGATACATCCGGCGCGCACGTCATCGCCAGGACCCTGCCAACAGGTTTTGCGCATCTGGCGCATTGGGCCAATGCCGATGGAGTGGCAGTTGTCGCGCCAAACAGCGGTGCTCGCGGCCAATCAGTGCCGGTACTTGCGCTCTAGCGAACGACGACGGAGCCCGCCGCGCGCGTTGGTCCAGGCGCTGGAACGAATCCGCGGGCAAGCAATCCGGCCACGAGCAGGGCAGTCCCGGCAATGAGAATCCCAATGGACCAATCCGCCAAGGCATCGGTTCCGGCCAGGACATAGTGCGCCGTTGCCACCGGCCAAGCCGCATACGCGAGCCAATGGCTTCGCTGGAAGAGCTTTGCTCCCGAGTTCGCCATGCGCGGGCGCAGCCGGCCGATGATTGAGACGGGGATGATCAGCCAGAAGGCGACTATGCCGAAGGCCACTGCAAGCGGCTCCCACGACGCCAATCCAGGAACAAGGATCTGTGCAATGGAAAAGGGCAGAAAGGGATCGACGAGCAACAGCAGCATGTGCAATGCCAAGAAACCGAGTGCGGAGATGCCAAGCCAGCGGTGCAGATCCAGCAGGCGCGTTGGTGATGCTGCTCGTCCGAGAATGCGGGTACGCAACAAGATGCCCCACAGCACCACTGCCGTGAGCAGACCCCACGCTGTAACGCCGCTGGCTCGGATGCCTATCCACGTCCAGGAGACGCTACCCATGAAGAGCGCTGACAAGAGAACTGAAAGCCTGGCTTGCGGTCATGATCGCAAACCCCCGCTGATGCTCCTGCAGCCACGCAAGCGCTTGATCCTTGGTCATGAGCAACGCTGCCGTCGCACTGACTTCGGCAAGCCAGCCGGCTCCGCACCACACGGTTGCTTGCACGAGCTCGGGATTGGCAACCAGGCCGGTGCGTGGATCCATCACATGATGACGGGTGCCCCCAGCCCAACGCCGATACAAGGTTGATGAAGTCGCAATCGCATGCGATCCATCGACAGGATCGAAACGCACGATGAGTGGCTCCCGAGATTCGTCATTGGGCGACCTCTCATCCTCAACAGCGATGGCCCAGAAATCTTCGCCCCCTGGCGTGCCTGCCATGACGATGTCGCCACCAAGGTCAACGAGCACGCCGGTAGCACCCGCCCTCATCAATTCCGCAGCAATGATGTCGCCAGCAAGCCCTTTGCCTATGGCTCCAGGATCAAGCCCGATGTCGCCAGGAAGAAGAACGGTGCTCGCTTGAAGATCGATCTTGACGTCCGCCATAGCCGATGAGCGATGCGGAACTGCCCAAGTTCGCGCGGACGCCAGCGCATCGCGTGCAATGACTGTGGCGAAATCTGCGTCATAGCCCGCCGCCTTGATTTGCGCCAACATCGTCGGATCAAAGAGTCCATCGGTCAATTCCCAGGCCCGCTTCATATGCCACACCAGCGACAGTAGGTCGCCGCTCACAACAAAAGGTCCCGTGCCAGCGCTCGCGTTCAGTTGGTTCAGCTCACTGGATTCGCGAAAGCGCGACCATGATTGTTCAAGCAGCGCAACGCGCGACACCGCCACTTGGCAGAGCCGTTCAGCTGCCCTTGGCGCGTAGACCAGCACGCTGCATGCTGCGCCCATCGCACGGAAACTGAGTTGCGCCTGATCGGTCATCGACTCGCCCTGGTGCGGCCTTGGGTTGCCTGTTGCTGCAACTGTTGCTGCAGTTGTTGTTGCTGCATCTGCTGGAGCTGTTGCTGTTGTTGCTGCTGCTGCTGCAGTAGTCGCTGTTGCTCGGCCCTAGCTGCCCTTGCTGCCGCACGAGCCTTCTTTGCAGCAGCTTTCTGCCCCGCCGCCTTCTTGCTGGCCTTGAGTGCATTCGACGAACTCGTGGTCGATGGAGCTCTCCTCGCGGCAGTGGGCGGTGGAGTGGCTGTCGCCTTCGCTGCATCTGCAAGTTGCTGCCGATAGGCGTCAAGTCGCTGCTGTGCAGCGAGCAGTTGTGCGGCATTGGCATCGAGTTGCGCCTGAGTGAGCGTCGTGGATGGCTCAATCGCGCTTGTCGCGACGGCATCAGCGCCTTGCGCGTTTCGCACCGCAACGACGCCAACCAGCCCCACGCAAGTAGCAGATGCGATTCCGAGCGCTGTGAGTTTCTGCGCAGCCGAAGTGGGCCGGTCTTTCACGCTCACCTGCATCTCCTTTGGTCGAGTACATCACGGTAGGCAGCGAACCGACAGGGAACAATTTGGTGAAGGTAAACGGAAGTTAAAGATGCGAAGGTCACTGCTGATGCTTGGATAGCCGCAAAGCGGACACCGGGCAGGCGCCAACAGCCTTGCGGGCAGCCGAAATCAGATCTCTTGGAACCGCCACAGTCAGCGTCCCGGTCGCCAGCAAGGGATAGCCCCACTCGTCAAGAGTGACGAGTTCGGGCAGCAATTCAACGCAGAAGCCATGAGCGTCGCACGTCGTAGGATTCAAATTCAGTTGCGCGTAATCGCTCATTTGAAGCCCTTCCCGGGAAACGGCACTGGCGTGCTGCGACCCGCGGGAATCGGAAGCGAAGTTGCAACCGAGGTAGCGCTGCAACGCCCGCGCAGGTGATGCGCCACTTCTTCTTGAAAGACATGCAAGCCCGTTGACACAAAGCGCGCTACGCCGTCGGGATGCTTGCATCCACCGCGCTGTGTCACCAGCGGCAAGCGGCAGTTGACACGATTGAGATCGTCGATCTGTGCCGACTGCCTGCCGAGTGCATCGAGGTCGCCCGCAATCGCTGGCAGGCCGAACCGGCATGGCCCGCACTGACCCGCGCTCTCACCCGCCATCCACGACGTGACGCGCTCGAGTTCGCGGATCGGACAGTTGCGGGCATCCAGCGCCCACAAGATGCCGGCACCAATCACGCCACCTGCTTCGGTGATCGACTCTGGAGACCAAGCGGCAGATTCGAGAGCCTGGGTCGCAACCCACGACCCTCCGTATCCGCCTGTCAGGAAACCCGAGACTTCGCTTGAAAAGCCGTTGCAGCGCTTGATGATTTCGGCAACTGGCAATCCAGTTGCCACCTCGATGACTCCAGGAGTCATCACTGCACCTCCGACACTCACAAGGCAAGTGCCGGGTGCCGAAGATGAACCAATCTCGGCGAACCATTCACCACCGAATCGGGCGATGAGCCCAATGTGGGCGAGAGTTTCAACATTGTGCACCGCTGTTGGCCGGCCACTGACCCCGCGCATGAATGGTCGATCTCCCGACACAGGCGTTGCGATGCCATCGCCAGCCCAGTGCGCCAAGGCGCTTTCCTCACTGGCGACATAGCGAGATGGCGGCTGAATCAGCTCGATTGCGATGTGATCGTCTCGTTCAGCCAGCGCTCGCTCGACAAGCCATACAAAGGGAGAGTTCCGGTGAAGAGCGATATAGGCCCTATCTGCGCCAATCGTCAGCGCTAGCGCCTGAATCCCATCAAGAACAAGATGGGGGGAGGTCTGCAGGAGTACGGCGTCCTTGTGACTGGCGGGCTCACCCTCCATCGCATTGGCCACAACCACTGGACGGCGGCCGTTTGACCACGCACGACGAGCTGCGGCGCTCTCGACCACCGCATGCACCTTGCGCGCCGTCGGAAACCATCCACCACCTCGGCCACGAAGCCCCGATTTCTCCAACTCATGGATCAACTGACCGGGGTGACCACTCTTCGGTGGTGCGATCTGCGGCAGTGGGCCAAAGTGCTGGACGAATGCCGAATGAGAGCGCAAGTCCAAGAGTGCCCCCGATTGACCAACGGGCAGGAGTCGGGCGGATCCTTCTGGGGCCTTGGGCACATGAGAATCCTGCCTCGTCAATGTGCGATGAGCATCCGACCAATCCCAAGTTGAGGTAAAGCCCCATCGAACATTCCCTATCCCGCTACTAGGGATATGCTTCCGCGGTGACGTTTGCCGACATCGATTTTGCGCTCTCCTTTGGGGGCTTGATCGCGGGAATCATCGTAGGACTCACGGGCATGGGCGGCGCGGCTCTGGTGACACCGATGCTCGTGCTCATCTTCGGCATCAACCCCGCAACCGCCGTTTCCAGCGATGTGGTCGCCGCCGCCATCATGAAGCCAGTTGGCTCGTGGGTGCACATCCGCAATAAGACCGTGCACTGGGGATTGGTCAGCTGGCTCTCAGCGGGATCAATTCCCGGCGTGCTTATCGGCAGTTTCATCTTCAACGCGGTTCTGCAGACCTCGGATGCCAGCGACACCATCAAGACCTGGTTGGGCGCGGTTCTCTTGGTCGCTGTGGCCGCGATGGTCGCCAAGACCTTCCTGGCTGCCCGCGCCTTCCGCAAGTACGGGGCTCAAGAACAACTCGGCACAAAGATGCCGGTCAAGCCGATTCCAACCCTGATTCTCGGTGCCTCCGTCGGCTTGATTGTTGGCATGACCAGCGTTGGTTCGGGCTCGCTGGTCGTCACTGTCTTGCTCCTGCTGTACCCCTTGCTCCGTCCGAGCGTTCTCGTTGGCACTGACCTGACTCAGGCCGTGCCGATGTTGATTGCCGGCGCGATTGCGCATGCTGGCTTGGGCGAAATCGATATCGCCGTGGTGGTTTCCCTGCTCATCGGACAGATCCCGGGCGTACTCGTCGGCTCGCGGCTGTCAACTCGCTACGACGGTCATCTCCTGCGCTACCTGCTGATGGTGGTCCTGGCGGTCACAGCTTTGAAACTGCTCGGTGTTGTCAGCAGTCTGTTCGCTGGAGTCGTGGCCATCACGGCCACCGCAGTCATCGGAGGCTTCATGATTCGCGAACTTGCCCAGAAGCGCGCGGTGCAGAAGATGGAACAGCCAACCGAAGTGAGATAGTCAAGTCATGCTCGCGATTACTCAACCGAGTGGTCCGGGTGGACCTGAGAGTCTTGTGTGGGCGGAAGTCCCCAATCTTGAGCTTGGCCCTGGCGAGGTGTCAATCGCAGTGGCAGCGGCAGGAGTGAACCGCGCAGATCTGCTGCAACGCCAAGGAATGTACGACCCGCCACCGGGCACGAGCACGATCATCGGTCTGGAGTGCTCAGGAGTGATCACCGCCTTGGGCAAGGGAGTCACCAGCTTCTCGGTTGGCCAGGAGGTGGTCGCTCTCCTCGCGGGCGGCGGCTACGCCGAGCAGGTCAACGTCCCTGTCGGTCAAGTATTGGCCTTGCCACCGGGCATCTCGCTCATCGAAGGCGCTGGTCTTCCTGAGGTCGCTTGCACGGTCTGGAGCAATGTCTTCATGACAGCCAAGCTCCAACAAGGCGAATGGCTGCTGATTCACGGTGGTGGTTCTGGCATCGGCACCATGGCAATTCAGCTCGCCAAAGCCATGGGCGCACGCATCGCAGTGACGGCAGGAAGTGCGGAGAAACTCGATGCCTGCGCCCAACTCGGCGCAGACATCTTGATCAACTACAAGGAGCACGATTTTCTTGAGGTCCTGCAAGTCGAGATCGGTGGAGTCGACGTCATCCTTGACGTTATCGGCGCGAAATACCTCGCTTCAAATATCAAGGCGCTCAATCGCAACGGCCGCCTGGCAATTATTGGCTTGCAAGGTGGGATCAAGGCCGAGATCAACCTCAACGAACTACTGCGAAAGAACGCGACAGTTCACGCAGCGAGTCTGCGTGGGCGCCCTCTCAATGAGAAGGCCTTGATCTGCGAGCAGCTTGGCGCAGTCGTATGGCCGTGGATCCACGCCGGCTTGGTTGCGCCTGTCATCGGCGCGCAATTGCCAATCTCACAGGCTGCGCAGGCCCATCGCATGCTCGAGGCCGGCGAGGTCACCGGCAAGATCCTGCTTACGATTGACGTTTCCGCTTCAGCATGAGACGCACACAAGTTTCGACTCTTCTTCTGGCTGCCCTGCTGCCCCTCACCGTTGCTTCGGCGACTTGGGCTGAGACGGCCGAACCTTCGGCTTCCGCAAGTGCGAGCTCAACTCCAAGCCCTTCCGCGAGTTCTTCGGCTACTTCCGGCCCTAGCAAGGGCACCAGCGTGGCTTGTCCTGTCATTTCGACCGAACTCTCGCCATCACAAGCCGAAGTCGCGTTCGGGCTGGCTGGACGGAAATTGGCTGCGGCAGCCAAGGGCTCCAGTCGCTACCCCTTTGGCGCTCTGACTGATCAGACTCGCTACGTCCGAACTGGCCCAACCGCATGGACCAGCGGCTTCTTCCCGGGCGAACTCTGGTCGATGTACCAATGGACGGGCGATGCGAAGTGGCTACGTCAAGCACGAAAGTTCACAGCCCCACTGATTCGGGTCGCCAACGATCGAGGCACGCATGATCTTGGCTTCATGATCGGCGTGCCAATGCCTTTGGCAATGGATCTAGATCCCAGTGCTGCGCGCCAACGGGCATATCTCAACGCCGAGATCACCGCGGCGAAGTCACTAGCTCGTCGATGGAATTCGCGCGTGATGGCAATCAAGTCTGCTGACTACAACGGCAAATGGGGCGTGATCATCGACTCCGCAATGAATGCGCCACTGATGATCAAGGTCGGACAGTTGCTCGGGCCAGAAGGGGATGCGCTCGTCTACTTCGGCGAACAGCACATGCTCACACTTGCCAAGCAATTCATCCGAGACGACGGTTCGACCTTCCACCGGATGGCCTTCAACCCCACCACTGGCGCTTTGATCGGACCGATCGCAGGTCAAGGCCTGACGAGCACTTCGAGTACCTGGTCACGCGGACAGGCCTGGGCGATCAACGGATTCGCGCGCTCATACGAACTGACGGGCAATCCTGAGTTTCTCAAAGCAGCAGAGGCCACCGCGAACTACTGGATGAGTCGAGTGCCACCGGGTTGTGTACCTGCGTGGGATCTCGATGTCAGTGGCGATCGAGCGCCACGCGATTCATCCGCGGCCGCCATCGCCGCCAGCGGAATGCTCACTCTCGCAGCTCACGAGCCGAACACCGTGAGTGCCCGCACCTACACCAACTACGCCAAGCTCACGGTCGGCACCTTGGCAAGCCCAGGATGGCTCAATACCAATACGCGCAATCCGGGAATTCTTCTGCAGCAGAGCCTCAACGTACCGGCAGATCCGCGTACCGGAAGCTACGTCTGGGGCGATTTCTACCTGCTTTCCTCCATCGATCAGTTAGTCGGGTCGCATGGACCTGCGGATCCATCCAGCGAGCCAACATCGACGAGTACAAGTCCTACCGCTTCACCTTCATCAACTGCCAGCAATTGATCATCCGTACTCCTGCTGCGCGCCTCGATACGAAATGGGAGAATTTCCAAATGACCATCTCCGCTGACCACTCCGAGAGCTCTGAGACTCCCCTACGCCAGGTGACCCTGGTTGGTCCCGATGGCGAGCCGATCAGTTCCGTAGACGCCGATCAGGACACCGAGATCGAGTCACTCGTGCAATCTCCTGCAAAGGTCATGCGCATCGGTTCGATGATCAAGCAGTTGCTCGACGAGGTGAAGAGCGCGCCTTTGGATGAATCAGCTCGGGTTCGCCTACGCGAGATTCACCTGCAGTCAATCAAAGAACTTGAAGATGCTCTCGCCCCTGAGTTGGTCGAGGAACTTGAACGTCTGAGTCAGCCATTTGACGACCCGACGCCCAGCGAATCCGAACTCCGCATCGCCCAAGCACAACTGGTCGGTTGGCTCGAGGGGCTGTTCCACGGAATTCAGGCTGCTCTGTATGCCCAGCAGATGACAGCCAAGGCTCAGTTCGAGGAGATGCGGCGCCAAGCCATGTCACAGGGCCAATTGCCTCCGGGGCAAAGTGGTGGTCCCAGCTCAGGTCAATATCTGTAACAGCCCTGCTCCGACTAGGGTCTTGCCGTGATTGATCCGACCATCCTGCGCACTGATCCTGATCGCATTCGCGAGTCACAGCGGCGCCGTGGTGAGGATGTCGAAATCGTTGATCGCCTCCTTGCCGCTGATGGGGCCAAGCGCACCGCGCAGCAGCGCTTCGATGAGTTGCGCAATCAGCAGAAGATCCTGGGCAAGCAAATGGGCCCGCTTCAAGGTGCGTTGAAGAAGGCTGCGGAGTCTGATCGCCCACAACTGCAGACTGAGGTTGATCAACTCATGGTGCAGGCATCTGCGTTGGCAGAAGAAGTCAGGGCTGCCGATCTAGCAGCCGATGCCGCAACGATCGAGGCGGATGCACTGTGGTTGCAAATCAGCAATCTGGTCCATCCGGATTCGCCCGTGGGTGGCGAGGCCGACTTCAAGGTGCTTGAACTCGTCGGCCAGCCAAGAGATTTCGCCAGTGAGGGATTCGAACCCAAGGACCATCTCGACCTCGGCGAAAGCCTTGGTGCCATCGACACTGTGCGCGGAGCCAAGGTTGCCGGCTCTCGCTTCTTCTACCTCAAGGGGCAAGGAGCCTTGCTTGAATTCGCCTTGCTGAACCTTGCAATGCAGCAGGCAGTCAGTTACGGATTCATCCCGATGATCACTCCTGCCATCGTGCTGCCCGAGGCGATGGAGGGCACCGGATTCCTTGGTCAGGCAGCCGAGAACGTCTATCGACTGGAGCAGGACAATCTGTATTTGGTCGGCACCAGCGAAGTTCCACTCGCGGCATATCACTCTGATGAAATCTTCGATCAGGCGCAATTGCCTCTGCGCTACGCCGGCTGGAGCAGTTGCTTTCGGCGTGAGGCGGGCTCATATGGCAAGGACACTCGCGGCATCATCCGTGTGCATCAGTTCGACAAGGTCGAGATGTTCGTTTTCACCAGGCCCGAGGACGCGGAGGCTGAGCACGCCCGGCTGTTGGCGTGGGAGCGCGAGTTCATCGATGCTTTGGAGATTCCGTATCGCGTGATCGATGTGGCGACTGGCGACCTTGGTTCGAGCGCAACGCGCAAGTTCGACATCGAAGCTTGGATTCCCACGCAGGGTACGTATCGCGAAGTCACCAGCACGTCGAACACGACTGAATTTCAGGCACGCCGTCTGAAGATTCGGATGCGTGACGGCAAGAACCAGCGCCCGGTCGCAACTCTCAACGGAACATTGTGCGCGATGCCGCGCATCATCGTTGCGTTGCTCGAAAATCACCAGCAAGCCGATGGAACAGTCCGGATTCCCAAGGCCTTGCAAGCATTTCTCGGTGGTAAGACTTCGTTCACCCCACCCGCGTAATATCGCTGGACCATGACGCTCACGACACCCGAACAGCACTTCGATCCAGCAGTTCTCGGCACTATTGAATTTCCGCAACTCATTGGGATCGATGTCGACGGCACCCTCGTGCCGGGCGATGGAGTCGTGCGCCATCGCGTGATCCAAGCCATCGCCGACTGCGAGGCAGCAGGTGTGCGGGTGGTGCTGGCAACAGGACGATCCCTTTCAACCACCACTCCGATAGCCCGCGCTGCGCGCATCGATGGCTGGATGGTCTGCTCGAACGGATCGATTCTGGCCACATCAACACCAGAGACCATTGTCGAGGCGCTCACCTTTGATCCCGCCCCATTCTTGGATCGGATGATTCCGCTGCTGCCTGGGGCGATCTTCACCGTCGAAGACGCGTGGGGAGTGATGAACACCAATGTCGCATTCCGCGGTGGCGCCCTGGGCATGGCCGTTCGAGAGATGCCGTTGGAACAGATCCGGGAAATTGAAGCAGTGCGGCTGGTGATCCGCAGTGAAGAGCACATGGAGCAGGGCCTGGGACACCTCGTCGAAGAACTCGATCTCCATGAGGTGCAGTTCGGCATCGCGAAAGTGGCCTGGCTCGATATCGGCCCCAAGGAGGTCAACAAGGCCTCCATGCTGGAGTCCCTTTGTCATCGACTTGGCCTGGATCCGGCCCGCACGATCACCATCGGCGATGGCTCAAATGACACTCGAATGCTCGAATGGGCCGGCCTTGGAGTGGCAATGGGATCGGCCAGTGACGAGGTTCGCGGCTATGCGAATGCCATCACTTCAGAGGAAGCCGGTGACGGAGTCGCCGAAGTGCTCGAAGCGGTCGTGGCAGCTAGGCGCTGAGTCCATCAGCGAAAGCAGCATCCAGCGCCTCTCGCCAATCGCGCATCGGCTCCAGCCCCGCGTTAGCCCACGCATCATGACCCAGCACTGAATAGGCCGGGCGCGGCGCAGGACGCACAAATGCCGCAGAATCAGTGGGCAGCACGCGCTTCGGATCAGCACCGGCACCTTCGAATACCGCTTGCGCAAATTCATACCAACTCACGGCCCCGGCGTTAGTGCCATGGAAGGTTCCGGCCGCCGGATGCGCATCCATCAGCGCAATCAATTGATGCGCCAAATCGCGCGCATATGTGGGTTGCCCAATTTGGTCGGTGACGACCGAGACGGTGTCGCGCTCCTTTTCGAGCTTGAGCATTGTCCGCGCGAAGTTATTGCCATTGAGTCCGTAGAGCCAGGCAGTGCGCACGATCCAGTGCGAATCCGGAAGCAACTCCTTCACCGCATGCTCGCCGGCAAGTTTAGTTCGGCCATAAGCCGTCAGCGGGTATGTCTGTGACCACTCTGCATATGGCGACGATGCATCACCTGCAAATACATAGTCAGTGGACACCTGCAGCATCCAGGCACCTGACTCAACACATGCCTGTGCCAGCAGTTCAGCGCCAACACCGTTGGCCTGCAAAGCCGCTTCTTCATTCGACTCAGCGTCATCAACTGCAGTCCATGCCGCGCAATTGATCACTACGGTCGGCTCGAAGAGGCCAAATGCTGTAGCGATAGAGCCGGCCTGAGTGATGTCAATGCCCGGGCGATCAACTCCCATGACGATCGTGCCGCGCTCGCCCAAGATTGAGACGAGCTCGGAACCCAACTGGCCATGTGAGCCAGTGACCAGCACCCGCATTACTTGATCGCTGCCTTCGACTTCAGCGGTCGCCACCAAGCCTCGTTCGCGCGATACCAAGCAACCGTCTCGGCTAGCCCATCTGCGAACTTGTGCTCGGGTTGATACCCGAGGGCGCGAATGCGCGAATCATCAACGGAGTAGCGGCGGTCATGGCCTTTACGATCTTCAACTGGCTGAACACTGGACCAATCGGCACCGAGGGCTGCCAAGACCTGTTCGGTCAACTCGCGATTCGTCAGTTCGAGTCCGCCACCGATGTTGTAGCTCTGCCCAGGCTGGCCCTTGGCGACGACAATCGCAATGCCGCGGCAGTGATCATCAACGTGCAGCCAATCACGCACATTGAGACCATCGCCATACAGCGGCACCTTGCCTCCGTCGATCAAATTGGTGACGAACAACGGGATCACCTTTTCAGGAAATTGGAAAGGGCCGTAATTATTCGAGCAACGAGTTGAAGAGATATTCAGGCCGTAGGTGACGTGATAGGCGCGCACCAGCATCTCGGCCGCAGCCTTCGCAGCCGAGTAAGGCGAATTCGGCATCAGCGGCTCTGCCTCAGTCCAAGAGCCGGTGTCGATAGAGCCGTAGACCTCGTCAGTGCCGATGTGCACCGTTCGCGCAATCTCATGTCGCAAGCAGGCATCAAAGAGAGTTTGTGCGCCAACAACATTGGTGACCAGAAATGCCTGCGGACCGTGAATTGAACGATCAACGTGCGTTTCGGCGGCAAAGTTCACAACAATGTCGTGGCCGGGAAGTACCGAATCCAGCAACTCCCCATCGCAGATATCACCTTGAATAAATGAGTAGCGCGGATCGTCTGCGACCGAAGCAAGGTTCTCCAGATTGCCGGCGTACGTGAGCTTGTCAAAGACTGTGACTCCGGTGACATCCGTGCCATAGCTGCCATTGAGAAGTTCTCGAACAAAGTGAGAGCCGATGAATCCGGCAGCACCTGTGACGAAATAGCGCACGTCAGTTCCCCTTCAACTTTCGCAGCCAGTCCTGCGCTTCGGCAAAATCTGCATCGGTCACACCCGGTCGCAAAACCGGCTCACGACCGTCATGACGAGGGTACGAACCGAGGTAGCGGACATCTAGGCAGACGCGATGCAGGCCCATAAGAGCCTCAGCAACGCGCGCGTCGGAGACGTGTCCTTCGATATCAACGCTGAAGTAGTAATCGCCCAGCACCTTGCGGGTTGGTCGCGACTCAATGCGCGTCATGTTCACTCCGCGGACGGCGAACTCAGTGAGGATCGCAAGCAGCGCACCTGGCTGATCTTGATGGATGTACAGCGCAAGAGTGGTCTTGTCCGCGCCAGTTGGCTCAGGCACGAATCCTGGAGCTTGGACTAGCACAAAGCGAGTGTGCGCATCTTCGGTGTCACCAATGTTGGTGGCAAGGACGTCGAGCTTGTAGATCTCTGCCGTGATTGCAGGCGCGATCGCTGCGTCATACATCCGCGGAAGATCGTTCAGTCCCGCTGCGGCACCAGCCGTGGAAAGTGCCGGCAGCACAACGACTCCTGGCAGATTGGCATCAAGCCAGCCACGAACCTGAGCGTGTGCGTGCGGGTGTGTTGCGATTCTGGAAATGTCTGCCAGCCCGACACCTGCCGGCGCAACCAGAGTCATCGTCACAGGCAAGACAACTTCGTCAATGATGACCAGACCCGTGCCTGAGGAAGACAGTTCGTCCAGGGTCAATGGAACCGAACCTTCAACAGAGTTCTCCATCGGCACAAGTGCCATGTCGACCTCGCCAGAGCGTGCCAGATCCAAGGCGGCATGCACAGAGACCGCGGGCACCAACTCCGCGTCAACGGCGGCATCAAGCAAGCGAAGTGCGGCTTCAGCGAAAGTTCCGCGTGGCCCCAAGAAAGCAATACGCGTCACGAGCCATTCCTCCTTGCCAACTTCAGGGCTTCATTCTCTTCTGGCGAGAGCTCAATATCAGCGATGCCTCCGCTCAAGCCCTTCAAGTACGTGCGAGTTTCGGAGCGACCGTGAATCGAGGTCAGCACCAGGCCATCGCCTGAATCGTCAAGCATTGCCGCGGAGAACGAGAATCGCCCTCCAAGGTCTCCGAAGGCGTCATAGCGCACAACAGAGACATGACGAAGAGCCTGAGCCAACTCGCGGCGGGTCTGCGCCAAACTCAGATCGAGATCGCCGACCTCATCGCGAAGTGCGTGGAATTCCTCAATCGTGCGCGCCACCACATCAACGAAATTCTCCCGGCCCTCAGCTGCTTCAAGGAGCGCGTATGACCGGTGAAGATGAGAAAGTCGCACGAGTGCGAAGCCGCCGATGGCCACCCCGCCAAGTCCAAACACGAGAGACACAATCACAAGAACGCTGAGCGCACTCGTGTCGATGATCACCGCAAGAGCCTACGGCCTGAGCGGGGCTCGCAGTCCGGCAGCACCAGGCTCCTTCGGCCTAGACTCGCATTCGTGCTCACCGTCCTGGCCGCCGAGCCGCTGGCAGTCTCAGACATCCTTTCGCGCACCGGAATCTTCTTCATCGGACTGTTCATTGTGATCATCACAATGGTCAGCCTGCTGCGCACAGTCATCGTTCCGCGTCCCCTGCAGTCCTCTCTCAGTGGATTCGTCATGTGGGTCGTGTGGTGGACGACTCGAGGGATCTCGGCCCTGCGGCGGACCTACAAGGGTCGCGATCAGGTGCTGGCCTGGACAGGGCCGGTCATGATCCTGATGATGCTGCTCGCTTGGCTCATCGGCTTTCTCATCGGTTACGCGATGCTCATCTACGGGATCAGCGGGATGGAATTCGGGCAGGCCATGCGGCAGTCCGGCTCAAGCCTGCTGACCCTCGGCTTTGCCGGCGGCACCACTGAAGACCAGACGATCATCGATTTCGTTGCCGCCACGACCGGTCCGGTCATCATTGCGATGCTCATCGGCTATCTGCCAACAATTTTCCAGACCTATCTCGAGCGCGAGGTGCTCGTAACGACCATCAGCACCATCGGCGGCGAACCAACTTGGGGTCCCGAATACCTTGCGCGCATTTCGCTTGCTGGGGCAGCGGATGAAACACCACGACATTTCTCGGAGTGGGCCGAGTGGTCTGCGCGATTGAGACTGACCCACATGACCTACCCCACGCTGATGTACGTGCGTGGCTCCCGCGCAAATCGCCATTACGTCGTTGCCCTACTCGCCATGCTCGACGCTGCGGCGTTGAGGATCTCGCTTACGAAGTCTGAAGAGAGGCACGACGCGTACCGCCTGTTGCTGCAAGGCTCTCAAGCCTTCGAGACCCTCTACCTGGTGCTCGGCGCCCCGAAGAAGGGTCGGCATCGCATCCCGATTGTCGGCAATTACCTTCCGCCCAAGAGCGGCTCGCCACGAGTCAACACGCATCTGCCAGCGTGGAATGACGACCTTCGCGCCGTGCATGCAGCTTCAGCGGCGGACAGCAGCTTCTCGATGACGCGCATGCATGAACTGCAACTCGGACTTGATCGTGAACGCAATTCGACTTTGACTCGGGATCAATTCGATCGAGCGGTTGCAATGATCCGCGAGTCAGGGATGCAGATCGACCGTGATCTCGACGAGGCCTGGGCCATGTTCCGCAATATTCGCAAGGAATACGAGTTCCCGGCCTATGGCATGGCACTCAAACTCGATGTTGCGCCCGCTCCCTGGAGTGGTCCGCGCTTCCGCCGAACTGAGGTCATTCATCCGGCCTCAGCCGTGGAGCTACGCAAACACATCTCCGAGTGACTACTCGCGAAGCGTGACCTGCTTGGTGATCAGCAGCGCCCGAGCACGCCGCTCAGCATCAGTCAGGGGAGCTGTCAGTTCAAGCGCGCTCGTCAGCCTTCCCAAGAATGCAAGCGCTGGTGCCTCTGTCGCGGCGGCACCGAATCCCAGCGGAAGATCCCAGACCGGGACGATGATCCCTTGAGCGCGGAACATGCCCACCAGTTTGGTTCCATCACCGAGAGAACTCTCGCCGGAAACTTCAAGACGCGCCAGGGCATTGAGCAAAGCCCCTTCAGCGATCGGCATACCCCAACGCAGATGCTCTTTGTCCCCCATCTGCGTCCAGTAGGCGGCGCCAACCGAGGTGAGTCGCTCAGTTGGGTTCGCGTGGGCACTTGCTGTTTCGAGTGAGGCCTTTATCTCGTCGGTCATTTTTTCGGCATCGACCCAGTAGTCGAAGTCCGAATGCACCTTGATGTCCAGCGCCTTGTCAGTCTCTACGAGATCCTGCAAGCGAAGGCTGCTGCTCGTATCGCGGGACGGTGGCACCGTGGTTCCTGGATCTGTATCCAGCGCCAATTGCAGAGCAAGAGCGAGATCTCTGCTGGCATTGCCAGTGCTCGTATTGACCTGAAGCCCCAGCAGGATCTCACCGTCGGACCGCACCAGGCCCGGATGCGCCATCGGCAGCACGGTTGCCAGTGTGACCTTTCGGGGAGAATCCCGCAGAGTCAATGCGACGGTGGCCGATGGCACCAATTCACGCAGCACCACGATGTCGCACTCAGAGAGGAATCCTTCGAAAGGTCGGGCTGAATCCACCGACTCCACTGCTCGCCCGTGACAGGCCTTGTAGCGCTTGCCGGATCCACATGGACAGGGTTCACGCATTCCAACGACAGGGGTGGCTCCATCTTCACCAATGGTCGCGGCCGTACGGACAGGAGCCTTCTTCTTTGCCATGCCCGAACCTTAGGGATGCACAAGCATCTGGGCGCGCACCATCCCAGGCCGATCGGTGATGATCGCATCGACACCAAGGCTCAAGCACGCGGTGACCTGCTCAGCATCATTCACCGTCCAGACATGCACCTGACCGTGCAGACCCTGAACAGCGGAGACGAACTGCGGCCGTTTCAACAAGGCTTCGATCGAGATGCCAGCAATATGGGCGGAGCCCGGAAGGGCGCCGGTCTGGCGCCAAGGCGGGATTCTCCTCATGAGATACACCGTGGGGACGCCAGGCTCATGGGCTGCCACGCGTTTGATTGCAGAAGAGCTGAAGGACATCACGCGAACCCGGGCATCTCGGGGCGACGAACGCACCAGACCGAAATAGCGCAGCTCCTCGAGCAGTTCGAGTTCGACATATCTGCCAAAGCGGTTGGGATGCTTGGTCTCAATCGAGAAGCTCATCGTCGACGAGGAATCGAGCATTGCGGCGAGCAGCACTCGAAGGGTCAACACTGTTCTGCGCTCATCCAGCGCAGGGGTGACAGACGCAAGATCTTCTTCCGGCTCACTGAAGTCGTATTTCAACAAATCATGCAAGCGCATAGCCGATACCGTGCCGTCGCCATTGCTCGTGCGATCGATGCGACGGTCGTGCATGCACACGAGAGTGCCATCAGTGGTCAGTCGCACATCACATTCAATGCCATCAGCACCTTCGTCCACGGCACGCAAGTACGCAGCAAGACTGTGCTCGGGTTCGAATTCATGCGAGCCACGATGAGCGATGACAAGCGGCTGCGTCCGCGATTGCGAATCCGAGCCCACTGGCTCAGCCTTTCACGAGTCAGTGAGCTTGCTAAACAGGACACCGGGGTTGAGTAGCCCCTTGGGATCCCACGCTGATTTGATGGCACGCATTGCGCGGATCTCCTGCTCCGAGCGTGAAAGATGCAGGTATTCGACCTTCAATCTGCCAATTCCATGCTCAGCAGAGATCGAACCGCCACTGAGCGCCACTCGCTCGAGGATCGACCTTGAAAGAGATGACTCGGCGGCATCGGGGCCAATGAATTCGACATGAACATTGCCATCGGCCAGATGGCCAAAGAATCCGAAGCACGAGACCTGTGCATCAGCGCTCATCAATGCGGTGAGATCTGCGAGCACTGTCTGCATCTGTTCAAGCGGAACAGAGACATCAAGCTTGTGTACCAGCCCTTGAGTTGCGTAGGCCTCCGCCTGCCGTTCGCGATATGACCACAAGCGCTCTTGATCCGTGTGGTCAAGGGCCAAGGCCGCGTCGTGCTGATCAGTGAGCGGCAGGCCAGAGGCGTCACCCCCATCGGCAACTTCAATCAACACAACGACTGGCCACTGCTCTCGAAGAGGTGGAGCCAGGCCCAATGCCGTTGCCGCCAGCTCCATTCCCATTGCATCGATCGACTCGGCCGCGATCAGTTGGCTCGACGCCCGAGCACTTGTCATCAGCATCAAGGCTTCGTCATAGGAACTGCAACCGACCATTGCCAGCGATGTGGGGCCGTGCGGCCAATGCAGTTGCAGACGAACTGCCGTAATGACTCCCAGGGTCCCTTCGGAGCCACAGAGCAAAGCAGCGAGATCGAAACCTGTGTTGTCCTTCAACAATCCACTCAGATGGGAGATAAGCGTGCCATCGCTCAGCACTGCTTCTATTCCGACCAATTGCGCTCTGGTCATGCCATAGGCGACGACCTGAGTTCCGCCTGCATTGGTGGCAACGGTGCCACCAATGGTTGCTGAGTCCCTGGCCGCGAGATCGACCCCATATTCCCAACCGGAAAGTCGAGCCGCCTCTTGGACGGCGGCCAGAGTGGCTCCGGCCTGCACGGTGAGCTGACCAGTGAGTGGGTCTACTGGGTCGATCCAGACAAGCCTTGTGGTGGACAGAATGATCGGTGGCGGACTGTCATCACGCGGCGGGACCGCACCTCCGACCAAACCGGTGTTCCCCCCTTGAATGAGCACGGCCTGGTCCGCGGCATTGCAGAGCGTGAGCACTGCAGCGATCTCCTGGGTTGAAGCCGGACGAATAACGGCCAGGCATTCGCCAGAGAAACGTCTGGTCCAGTCAATGCAATAGCTGGCGACCTGATCATGCTCGGTGAGCACATGCTCCTCACCAACGACGGCACTCAACTGCTCAAGCAACGCAGTCGCGGCCGGAGCCGGTGTTGGTTTCACGGGGTTATCCTTGCTGACATGCGCGTCAAAGCAATCCTCAGCACAGTCGTGGTCATGGCTGCTGTGGTCGGACCGCTTGCAGTTCTGCCCAGTGCAGTGCAGGCAGATCCCATTTCCACGGCGCCGCCAGCCACTGGCGCGTTCACTTTTACCACTGGTCCCGGCATCCTCACGACGTGGGCGTACAACAACATCAAGGTCTCAGGCTTCTCGCCAGCCGTCTACATCACCCAGAACAACGGCACTCAGGCGATAGTTGCCTTCCCCGTCGTCGCGCATGAGAAGACCGCCATTTTCACTGGCGGCTCCTTGCGCATCACGAACTCCAAGACTGGCGATTTCATCAACTGCCTCAATCCAGCCGTGGATACCTTGGTGCGCGTAGTGGACTGCGTGATGCCAGACAAGACGAATAAGCGCCTCTTCGCCATCTCGAATATTGCCAGCTTCCGATCCCTGCCAACGATCTACTCTGTCAACTCAAGTTTCACTGGGATGGATTTGAAGATCGCCAGTCAGGAGGTTGCCGACTACATGAACCTCAAACTTCATACCAATACCTTCAGCCCATATGTGGTGTTCGCAACTGGCGAGCTCACTGTTAGTTACGCCCGCTAAGCAGCGCCCTGCACTTCATGCTGACGTCCAGTCGAAAGTGGCTTGCCGCCCGCTGGGCCGATCTCATGTGCGCCGGAGCCGTCTGGCTGCTTCTGGTCTTGACCACTCAGCGCTGGGCCGGTCTGGACACCCCTGACTCTTCTTTCTACGCCTCACTTGGAATCTTCGGGAGTGAAGTAAGCGACCGCGCCTACGACAACTCCTACTTCTGGACTCGTCTGGGCGAGATCGGACCAACGCATGCGCTCACTACGGTCTTCGGCATCTGGCCCGGATTGGCCCTATGGCATTGGCTCTTGCTCGGCATCTTCGTTGCCGGTGCCTACGTCGCTACCCGAAAATTCTCCAGCACCCTGACTGCAACTGTGCTGTCCGCCTCCATCTGTCTCAGCAGCGTTCCGCTGAGCTATCTCGCCAATCCTTACGTGACTGGGCCAGTCTTGGCTGGCACCAGCGCTTTGATTGCCACGGCGATGTTCGACAGTCGCAAGTCCGCGATTCTTGCTGGAGTGGTCATGGGCTGGCTCGTGATGGTGAACCCGCCCGGTGTGCTCCTGGCCGGTGTCGTGTGGCTGGTCATTCGCATTCAGCGTCGAACTGTTCACCTGACTGATCTCTTCGTTACTGCCATCGCAATCCTGGCGACCTTCGTTCTGTTTCTTGGCATCGGCAAGTACCTGTACCCCGAACTCAATTGGTTCTCGGCGTACCTCGATGCGCAGGGCATCAAGCTCAGCGACTTTGCCAGCAAGGAACCCATCTGGACCCGCGATATCTCAATGCTCGTTCCCTTTGCGATCCTGATCGTCACTTTCGCCATTTGGTTCATGCGTCGTCGATCCGAGGCCGCTCAACTGGGATTCGCCATCAGCGCGAGCAGCTTGGCGTTCATGTTCGTCTTCTCCCCGCTGATGGGCGGGATCGCATTGGAAGCACCGCTGTATCAATCCATGCTCTGGCCGCCGGCACTCATTGCACTTGCACTCAGCATCACGGCTGTCACCACACCGGCCCGGAGTTCGGAACCGGCACGATGGTCGGTCTCGGCTCTTGTGCTTGCTGGCCTAGTTATCGCCGCAAACTTTGCTATTGGACATTGGCCCGGAAGCATCGGCTTGCACAAAGGTCAGTTGCTGGCTGTGCTGTTGGTCGCTGTGGCCATTGCGCTGATCGCACTCAGCCCACATAGATTCACGCTGCAGACAGCAATCCTTGCGATAGGAGTGCTGCTGATCGGTGGCCAGATCCTGCAGAACTCGCGTGAATCCCTTGGGCTGTACTACCTGAGCCCATACAACTGGGCATTCAACGACAATCCGATCGCTGACAAATTGCACAGCGCAGTCCACGCGCAGGAGTGGGTGTTAGCGAACAGCAATAGCGATGACGCCATCCTCACTTGGGTGAAAGGTGATTGGGTCAATGGAGATCGCGAGCTCTACGTCGCAGCAGGGATGCAACTGTGGGGGCCCAATCGCATCGGGCTGTTCCCTGAACTCGATAGCAATGACCTGGCGCGACTCAACTCAATTCGACCAAGCGTGATTGCGATGTACGGACCATCAATGGGCGGGATTTCAACATTCATGCAGGGACTGCCTGAACAGTCACATCCTTCAACGCCGGCATGCAGCGCGTTTTCCTGGCCAGAACAGCAGCTCGCGAGCTTCAACGTGTGCCTGACTCGACTCACCTGGACAGCGGCATGAACAAGCTGATGAACCTGAGCTCACGCACGAAGACCATCGTTGAAGTCTCTGCCACGGCAGTCATCAGTTTCCTTTGCTCGCTCGTTGTCTTTGGGCCGAATCTGAACGACATCAATGTTCCTTGGAGCGGTGGCGACATGACAGCCACCTACATCAATGGCGAGACCTGGAACTGGTGGCACTACGCGGTCGAGAACCACTACGGCTTTCCGTACGGCATGAACTTGAACTACTTCCCTGGGCTGGACATCACCCAGAACACCTTCGCTCAGATCGTGACACTCATTACCGGGCAGCCGTTCATCGGCATCAACCTGCTGCTGATCCTCAGTTTTCCGATCGTGGCCGTCATGGCATATGCCGCGATACGACTTATGGGATTGCGCGGACCGCTGGCAATCGCACTCGCAGTTGCCTTCACATTCATCCCCTGGCATTGGGGACGCGCCCTTGGCCACCTCTATCTCGCGACCCTGTACGGCGCAGTGGTCGGAGTTATCCTCGCACTGCTCGTCGGCTCAGGTCGACTGCAACTGTGGCTTAGCTGCGAGGACAAACGACGACGCCGGTGGTACTTCGCTCTGACTGCATTTCTGGTCGTGCTCGCAGGGTGGAGTGCGATTTACTACGCCTTCTTCACCGGAATGCTTCTGCTTGCATCCCTGCTGTGGCGGGTGGCCCAAGGTGATCGCGCCAAGAAGTTACTGCTCGGAGCCATCCCGCTCGTATCGCTGGCAGTAGTCGCGATCATCGGACTGCTGCCTTCGATATTGGCGCGCGCCTCCAATCCAGAAGTCGTCAATCTGGGTCAGCGCGATCCGATGGACACAGTGAAATATGGCGGCGATCTCGCGATCAGCGTCTTGCCCGCTCCATACAACTCACTCCTAGGTGGCTACAACAATTTCATCGGCACCATGTTTTCGCAGGCTCCCGCCCAGGAACAGAACCTCTTGACGAACTACGGGACCTGGGTCACCAGCGCCTGTCTCCTCGTATTCATCTTCGGACTCGTGCGCTATGTCCGTCGCCGGGCGATGAACACCTCGACGCCAATCGATTCAGTCCCACGCCCCAGCATTACCTTCATCGGCTACTTGCTGATGCTGATGGTGCTGGTGTTTGGACCATGGAGTTTGAATTTCCTGATCGCGAACTTCTTGATCACGCAGATTCGCGACTGGAACCGCCTGCTACCGCTGATGTTGCTGCTCTTCATCCTTGGTGCCGCCGGAACGATCGCGGGTGCCAATTGGACGCGCAAGCATGTGGTGACTTTCGTCATCGCCGCAGTCATTGTGCTCATCACGATTGTCGACAGCATCGCTCCGTGGAAGGGCCTCTACGACGATGTCGCTCGTGGAGGCAGATCCATTGTCGAACATGGCGCCACCTACGCCGCTGCTGTGAACAAGGCGATTCCAGAGCATTGTGGGATCTTCCAATTGCCGATCATGATCTACCCGGAAAATGGCATTGCTGAGCCGAATCTCAATGACTACGACCACTTCCTCGTCGGGCTGACCAATAAGGACAAGAACTTCTCCTACGGCGCCATGCGCGACACATCAGCCAGCAGCTGGCAACTGGCTTTCACCGACGGAGTGAGCGGTTTCCACATTCCAGAACTCAAGGAAAAGGGCTTCTGCGCGATCCATCTGGACACCCGGGGATACGAGCAGCCGGAAGTGATTTCAGGCCAACTCGAGAACTTGTTCGGCAAGCCAGTGGCAACCGGCCTCGATGGGAAGTGGAAGCTCTACCGAATCAGGTAGTTCCAGTTGGATCAAGCGGAGGCAGGCCCCGCGCTGCAAGCCCAGCCTGAATGCCTCCCCAGAAGCTGGAGTCATTGATCTGTCGTGCACGAGCCTTGCTGCGTAATGCTGCGGCTTCGAGCGCATTGAGATCGTCAAGCCTGGCAGAAATCAATGCCGGAAGCTCATCAGGATCAGTGAAGGAGCCGAAGTCTGATGTACTCCAAAAGCGCTCTGTGCGATCACGATCATCGGTGAGGACAAAGCAACCGACAGCAGTTGCCTCAAGTATCCGCGTCTTGAGTTGCTGTGCTCCGCCAGCGCTGGATTCAGAGAAGTTGATCGTCATTCGGCTTTGCGCCAGCGCCTGCATGTAATCCACATAGGTCGGCTGATTGCTGCGGCTGGCCGCGAAGTCGGCCGCCTGATCAGTTCGGTGCGGATTGACGGCAATGTTCACTCCGAGCCCACGAATCTGCTCGATCAATGCCACCCGGCTGGGGTAGAGCGCCCCAATGAATGAGACATCGTGAATTTTCGGCAGGGCCGCAGTTCGCTCATCAATGACGGCAAGGGATTCATTGGAGACCGGCATATTCACAGGGCCTACTTCAACCCGCCCGCGCTTGAGCACACCATCCATCGGCATGCAGATGTCAACGAGGAGGAACCGCGAGGAAATCCGCGCAAGTTCCCGGCTCTGCAAGGTGATCATTCGAAAAGCCGAGTCGAAGACCACTCCCAGCAAGACTCCGTGCCAATGGCGAGACAGGTCAGACCACAAGAGATCCCAAGTCCAGGTGCCGGCACGCTCCGGATCTGCCTCGACTTGTGCGATCAGGTGGGTTGCGTTGACCTCAATCAAGAACTCGGCCAGTCGCGGGTGCCATGAGGAAGCGGGCTCGTCAATTGCTATGTGAAAGATCGTGACGGGCGTTGCGGGCAAGTATTCGCGCGCAGCCCGCTGGATCTCGTAGAAGAAATTGCCGCCGGCAGCACGCCAGGTCTCTCGCGAGGGTCCATCCATCGGCACCACCACTATGTGCGGAGGAAGTTCGCTGACATCGACCTGCGCCGCCTCGGCTTTTGGCCAGTGCATCTCAGCGAGGCCCGCTCCCGCGCTTCGAAGTTCGGCTACCTGAGATCGTCGAGCCCGGCGCCATGCGCGTTCGTCGATATTTGGAAGCACATGAGAGGCAAGAGCCCCCAGCCGCCCACGAAAGGAGGGCCGATCCGCGGAACTCATGGCACTGCCGGAGTTGCTGTGATTGCTTGATCGGCACCAGACCGCCACAGCATGAGGAGCAGACTCATCCCTAATGCAAAGGATGCCGCGGTGATACCGGCAAGGCTGGCAAGCAGCGTGTTCCAGACCACGATTGAACACACCCCCACGAGTGCAAGGCTGGCAAGACCTGCAAATACGTATGGTCGACCGAGCTTGTAGACCAAAGTCGCCAGTAGCGGCACGCACAGCAGCAGAAATGCCGCCTTGTAGGCGAACCCAAATCCTCCGACAAGCACACTGGCGAGAAATACCGCGCTGCCAGCAGCTGCCAGCATGGAGAGGTGAATGTCCACACGGCTGCTTCGACGCAACAAGCTAAAGCCGATCACTGCGCCCCAGGCAAGTGCCGCCAAGGCAAGCAGCACGATCAGCACATCGCCGGTCTGGATTCCGTGCGTGGGGAACTCCGCGTGCAGCATGCGCGCAACAACGGGAACCCGACCAAGCACCACATAGTCTCCGACATCGATCATTTTGGAGTTCGACTGCATGCTGAACTTGAAGTTCGTCCACGTCAGTAGCACGAAACCACCCGACGCGATCACCCAAGCGGCCAACACAATCCAGCCGCGTCGAATCCACAGCATCGGTACGAGCATCAAACCCATCGCGAATGGGTAGTACTTCCACGTGCCCATGAGCCAGATCAATGCGGCCAACACCGACCAACTGATCAACGAAGGCCAACGCCGCACGATGATGACACCGAGCACAGCAACCCAGATCAGCACCGCGTCGACATTGCCGCGCTCAAGCAACAGCAGCCAAGGCGCACCTAACGCCGCTACCAGCAGCACGACCTGCCCGATCCCGCGCGACTCTCGAG
This sequence comes from Actinomycetota bacterium, assembly GCA_030650795.1. Classification (NCBI taxonomy): domain Bacteria; kingdom Bacillati; phylum Actinomycetota; species Actinomycetota bacterium. The sequence continues at coordinate 242,810 of JAUSDJ010000040.1, read as the reverse complement.
CCAGCCAAAGCAGGGCAGCAGACGAGATCACCATCATCAAGACCCCGAGCACCAGTACATGCGTGAACGAGAAGATGCCGAAAGGAACATGCTGCAGCCACAACATTCCCGGGCCGTAGATCGCCGGATCCTGCAGACAGCCGTTGTGCTCAGCGAAGACATCAACGCCCACTGCACTGCAGTCGATGCTGCGCAGCACCAACGCCAGATCCCAGAACCGCTCAATTCCTTGAGGGATCCGCAGCCCTCGGTAGAGCAGAGCGGCAGTGTCGGCGTTGCCGTAGGTCAGGAGAAGCCAGGGAATCAATGCGAAGCCGAGCGAAACAGCGCCAACCAACCACGCCAATGCCCTGCTCAATTCGAGGTCGAATCTCTTGATGAGTACGACACTTCCGAAGACCGCCACGAACACGGCCAGGGCGGTAAGCGCGGTAGGCACATAGTTCGGAGCAGAGGCATTGGTTGGGTCAGATGCCGTGCGCAGAACTTGGACGATCGCAACAACATTCAGAGCGAAGACGAGCCCGGATAACCACCAGATCACCCTGATCAACGATGACCGGCTCATAGACCGCGATACTAACCGCGTGCCACCCCTGGTCTCGGTTGTCGTTCCGGTCTACAACGGAATGCCGCATCTCAGCTCATTGACTGATTCACTCTTGGCTCAGACCTATCCGAATCTGGAGTTTGTCTTCAGCGTGGGTGGTGGCACCGACGGTTCCTTGGATTTCCTGCGGGCATTGACTGATCCACGCGTGCGCATCATCGAACAGCCAGGCCGCCCCACGGCCGGTGGCAACTGGACTCTGGCAACCCAAGCCGGGGCCGGGGAACTCATCAAACTGGTGTGCCAAGACGATCTGCTCACTCCTGATGCCGTCGCCAAGCAGGTGGCCGATCTTGAAGCTCACCCTTCGGCTGTCATGGCGATCGCGCAGCGAGACATCATCGACGCAAAGGGAAATCTCCTGTATCCCAAACGCGGTTGCGCAGGCTTGCATCCCGGGCTGGTTCCAGGCGATCAAGTGACGCGCACCAGCTTTCTGCAGGGCACAAATGTGGTTGGCGAACCGCTTGCAGTGCTCTTTCGCCGCGATCCACTCCTGGCGGCGATGCCATGGAATGACGCGAACCCGCTCGTACTCGATCTTGACTGCTACCAGCGGGTCGCCTCGCAAGGCGATGTCGTCGTTCGACTGGAGTCAATCGGTGCTTTCCGGGTGAGCGCCAGTTCCTGGTCCACCCGACTGGCCAAGGAGCAGCTCGCGCAGTTTCGGCAATGGCAGTCTGAATATGCCGCGATCGCCGAGCCTGCGCTCAACCCCATCGAGATCCGCAAAGCACGACGCGGTGCCCGCATCCAAACGGCCTTGCGTCGAGCGGCGTACGGGTGGCTGCGGCTCAAAGGTGGGTTCAAATCAACTTGAGCCGACTCAGGTCAGGCCCCGCGCCAGTGAGTTCGCCTAGACTCGCCGCGTGAGCCAAGGGATCCAGGATGCTGAGACCCTGCCCCTAAACGTCAGCGTGGTCATTCCGGTCTACCGCGGAGAAGAAACCCTCCCAGCACTCATTGCCGAATTTGTCCCGCTCATCGCTGAGCAGCACACCAGGACCGGCCGAAGCTTCCGCATCAGTGAGGTGCTGCTGGTCTGGGATCGGGGTCCGGGGCGCAGCGATGCGGTGATCCGCGAGTTGGCGAGCACCTATGAGTGGATCAAGCCAATCTGGCTCTCGCGCAACTTCGGCCAGCACGCGGCAACCTTGGCCGGCATGACTTCTTCAGGTGGCGACTGGATCGTCACTTTGGATGAGGACGGCCAGCATGATCCGGGCTTCATTCCTGATCTCATCGATACCGCATACGCGCACGGTGCGCAGTTGGTCTACGGCACCCCGACCAACCCGCCACCCCACAGCGCGATACGCAATCTGGGCTCGAAAACGGCCAAACGCCTGTTCACCAATGTGCTCGCAGATTCGAAGTTCGCCGAATTCAGCAGCTACCGCTTGGTGCTCGGAGAGATCGGACGGTCAGTCGCGGCCTACACCGGCAATGGCGTGTATCTCGATGTCGCCCTCAGCTGGGTGGTAGCCGACGTCACCACTTGTCCCGTCCAAGCTCGACAAGAAGGTCGCAAGGCTGAGAACTACAACTACCGCCGCCTGTTCTCACACTTCGGACGTCTGGTCATCTCCAGCGGGACCAAGCCCTTGGTCTTCGTCAGCTGGCTGGGCATCTTCTTCGTGCTCATGGGCGGTTTGGTGAGCTTGTACGTGCTCTTTAAGCGCTTTACCGGTGCAGTGCCGGTAACGGGCTGGGCAAGTGTGTTCGTGGCTCTCATGGTGATCGGCGGTGCGATTCTGCTCAGCCTTGGGATCGTCGCGCAATACGTTGGGGCAGCCACCAACATGAGCCTGGGCAAGCCGCTCTACGTCGTCGTGCGAGATCCCGCCGATACCTTCGATCCGGCCGTCGAGCGGTCGCGCGACAACAAGTGATCACCTGGGTAATCGGCGCTGGTGGCCTGCTGGGCAGCGCTGTTGTGCGCGCCCTGGATTTGACCTACCAGCCCGGACCTGTGCCCTGGCGGGATCCAGATCTGGCCATCGCCACCCTGCAGGCGCAGACTGCTGAATTCGCTCGACAGGCCGGAACTGCTCCTTGGGCCATCGTCTGGGCCGCCGGGCAGGCAACGACTTCCAGCACAGCAGAGGAAACCGCTCGTGAGCTGACGGTGTTCAGCGCATTCATCGAAGCGGTCCGTGCCGAGCTGCCACCGGATTCAGGAACTGTGTTCATCACATCTTCGGCCGGTGGCGTCTATGGCGGTTCGAGCAGCCCGCCTTTTGACGCGAGCACAGATCCGCGCCCTCTGGGTGCCTACGGAATGCTCAAACTCGACCAAGAGCGACTTGCGATCGAACGACTCGGCGCTTCATGCCAGGTAATCATTGGCCGCCTCTCCAATCTCTATGGCCCCGGTCAAGATCTGACCAAACTGCAGGGCTTGATCTCACGGCTGGCTCTTGCCTCAGTCACTCGGGTGCCGATCACCATGTTCGTCTCGCTCGACACCTTGCGTGACTACCTCTACGTCGACGATGCCGCAGCAATGATCTGCATGTGGCTGAACCGCTCCGCCGAGCTTGATGGCCAGCCGCTGACCGTGGTGATCGCTGCCGGTCAGTCTGTGTCCTTGGGGCATGTGATCTCAACGATGCAAGACGTCACGCGAACGCGCATTCCTATTGCCTACGGCGCTCATGCAAGTGCATCGGCGCAATCCCGCGACCTGCGCCTCATACCTACAGATGCCCAAAGCACGCGACCACTTGTGCGCATGCCGCTTGTGGCTGGTGCCAAGCGAGTACATCTCGACGTACTCGAGAGGCAGCAGCGGCACGCTGATTAGCAATTGGGTTAAGTGTGCACGCTCCGATCTTGAATCGTCTCCGTTGGGGGCCCGGCAAGACCGTGCTCTCTGAGTCACCTCACCAGCGCCCTAAGCCAGCAGCGCATGGTCCGGTTGATCGTCCAGGGTGGGGTGCGCACGGCTTCGCGTAGGAATGTGGAAGTCTCGCCCGATGAGTCCAACTGAGACCCTGTCCGCGCCAGTTGAAGGCGCGCAAGTCAGGAAAATGATGTCGCCTGTTGCTCTCGGGTTCTTTGCGCTCGTGCCAGTCGCCCTCGTACTGGTTGCGCAGTGGGCACATCTCGGGTTCGGTGGATCGATCGCGAGCTCACTTCCAGTCGCTGATCCCAACGTATGGTCGGGTTGCGCGAGTGCCTTGGCTCACTTCTCAACACCGGAGAATCTGGAGTTTTGTCTGAGACGACCGTTGACCATGTTCCTCATGGCACCGGTTTTCGCCGCCGCCCCAACCAGCATTTCCGCTGTAATCGTGCTGCAGACGCTGCTGTTGTCCACCTTGTTCTGGTGGTTCCTTTGCGCGCTGCAAAATGCGCTGCCAGTCCGCGTTTTCACCATGTGGCTCGTGGCCTTGCTCGGAGTGTGGCCGATCGCTTACTACGGCACGCAGCTCAGCATCGAAGGTTCCGCTTTGGCACTCACACTGTTGAGTGCGGCCGCAGTGTTGCGTTTCCTCGCGTCCGGGCGACTGATCTGGGCCTTCGTTGCTGGAGGTACTGCTCTCCTGACATTACAGATGAGGCCCGGAAATCCGTTGTTGACATTGGCAATCGTGACAGGGGCAGTCGTCGCGGCTTGGCGGGCTAGCCGTCGCTGGTCTACGACGACTCTAATGGCGGTCGGCTTCGGTCTCCTGTGGTGGCTGCCGGACCAATTGTTGCGGTGGGCAGGGTGGGCCAACGCAGGCCATTCGACAAACTTTTGGTCCACTGTCTATTCGTCAGCCACGCCTGCCAATGACACATGGGAAGCGGCTTACGCGCGATTCGCTCCGGAAGTCGGCTGTGCCCCAACTGGCACTCCAGATCAGTGTCTTGGCCTGGAGTCGCAGCACTTCGCCGATCTCATGCGCGAAGGCGCGATTCAGGCGGTCCGGGACAATCCGCTTGGCTTGGTTCGGCAAGGTCTGAGCAACACGAGCGAGCTTCTCACCAGCGGATACCTCAACAAGGTGCTAACCATCCCCTATCCGGCTCGCATTTGGAAAGCAGGGCAATTCGCAGATTCGACCTTCCTTCTGAACGTTATCGGCCTGGCAGTTGCCACCCTGCTGTTGCTGGCTTCAGTCCTCCTGGCGGTGGCACTCGTCGTAGCGGTGGTGCGCATGCGGCGCGGAGCAACAATGCCGAGTGTGTTACAGGACATCGCACCTAGCCAACTACGAGCCTTGAAGATTTCACTCTGGCTCGGGCTCATCACTCTCGCAGGGCTTGTCGCCTTCTACGCATTCGTTGGACAAGACGAACAGCAGCGACACATGGTGCAAAGCATCCCGTTCATCTTGCTAGCAATCGGTGCGACAGTTACAGCGTTCATCGGGGTGCGCACCAAGACTCGAGCGCAGCAAACGCCGGCGCGAGAACCGCGGCGATGGCCGGCCGCAGTTCTCGGCCTCCTCGCTATAACGGTCGTCGTCGGGGCTGCCGTCGAAGGACATGTCAAAGGCGAGACGATCCTCCTTGCCCGCTCGTGCAGTGAAGGCGCAAGCCTTCAGGAATATCAAATCGTCGGACAGGCGCGCTGGGGCAGCGGCGTTGCGAGCGGTCCAACGGCCTGGCGAGAGCTGGCGAATACCTCTACTCGTTCGTTGCCGCAGTTTGACTGGATGCAGCAGCAGTTGCTCAAGTTGCCGTCGGGCAGTCTTATGAGGGTGAGTTCAACAGCTGCAGGCGAACAACTTCCCGTGTTCCTTTCTGACGATGTCGCCGCCTCCATGTCGAGCGGGCAGGGACCGATGGCGTTGTGCACGATGGTGCCATCTCGGTACGGCAGCTTTATTGTGCACGACCTGGAGCCCTATACGGGGTCGCCTAACTGACCATCTGCGTGCGCACGACCGCAATCTGTCCCGCTATGAAGTCTGATTGATCGAAGCAGTACGCGGGTAGCGTTGGAGCAGCGCGCCCATGCTGTCAAGGCCGATCACGTTGGATCCCTCGTCGAGCAGGATCACAGGCTTGGCCAGAACATCGGCGGACATTCCTGCGAGCGAGTCGTAGACGTCGCTCCACGCCTCGGTGTTGGTGAACCACTCCCGCCGAAGCCAGTCGACGATGGGCTGGGCGCCAGCATCGCTCGCGGAGAGGCCAGCCAGCAGTCGTGAGCATGAGTAGACGCGCTGCGGATCCGAGATGCGCGTGGGCGTGAGTGCCGACGGTGCGCCCGCTCCCTGGGGCAGGTACACGCAGGCGACTGGATTGGTGGCGATCGGCTGGGTACCGGTGCCGTTCACTTCGGCCGGGTACCAGTACGAGCTCGCGTTGTCGAATGGGATCGCTGGCGACCACGCTTGCGGACGGGCCTCGGCGAGCGCGCGCGGCAGCACTGTGTCGATCGAGAGCAGGAAGAAGACGATGACCAGAGCCACCCACTGCAGTGGTGCTATACCGCGATAACCCTTTGGTGCCAACACAAGTAGCGCAACAGGCAGGCAGGTGGCTGTCACTACCAGTGAGGCTATGAAGGTAAACTTCATAGCGCCGTAGTGCGGACCACCGCCGGTTGCCCAGGCGTCGAGGAAGGTGATGGCAAGTGCCATGCCAATCAGCAAGCCAAGTGGCAAGAAACGCATGTAGACGGAACGAGTCGCCGTGAGCGCCCACCCACCGATGTATGCGACAGCGCCTACCAGGGTCGTCACCGCGATGATCGCGAGGATCGGACCGGTTTGATCGGTGCCACCACCGGCGGCGAAGAGAGTGGAGTCAGACAGACCTGCAAAGACAACGCCCGCAACGACCCCAAGCGCGCCGCCATCGACTGGGCCAGCTGCCGTCGGTGTTGATTCCAGCACATAGGAGATCGAGCTCCAGATCGGCTCCCACACACATACGGCCGTGACAACAACAAGTGCGATTGCCACCCAGTCGAATTCGCGGCGCTTGACAAGTCGGCTGCCAACGACAGCAACGCACCCAAGCAAGACCAAGGCGGACAGTGCATTCATCGGGAACCAGACCGTTACCGAAATGACAATCGCGAGTGATGTGAGCAGGCGCGCACGGCGAAGGTCGACATCGGCTAGGAAGGTTGCTGCCCACAGCACTGCAAGGAGCACCACGTACTGGAAAGTCAGGTGTCCGTAGCCGATGGCCACGAGATTGCCGGCTGCGATCACGATTGCCGACAGCCAGATGAAGGGTGCCGGGATCCGTCGGTCATCGCCCTTGCGACGCAATCTGGCTTCGACCAGCGGCGCCAAGGCCAGTGGCGCAATGATCACGAAGAAGTACTGACCCATCACCACGGTGTTCGCAGCGACGGCCACCTCGTTGTATCCACCGAGCATGATCCACGAGACAACGCCCATGAGCGTGGCGACGAACACCATGACCAAGGCCAGTGGGCCGCCCATGGGTATCGACTGGACAATTTCCTGGCCGCTTGCCAACTGCGAAGTGAAGTCCAGCCATTTGGCGTTGTCCTCAGCCACCGAATGGCCGATCAGGAAGCTCACTGGGTGCAGGAAGGCAGGATCAGTTGTCCAGCGGGTGGTCAAGATGATCACGAAGGCGAGCAGAGCGCCCGTCGGCAGGATCGTTGTGACAAGTTGCCGCTTCAAATCCCATGGCGAGTCACCGCGGCGCAGCCACGCCAGAGCGGCAGGCACTGCCAGTGCTGCGAGCAGCAGCAATTGCAGCGAGGAACGGGTCCAATGCATGTCGAAACTGATGGCCAGGTTTTCGATGCCACCTGCGATCGAGATGCTCGCCACAATGGAGATGACCCACCAGGCAGTGCTGCGTCCCCAATAGAACGCGAGACCTGCGAGCAGCAGATATCCAAGGAGATAGGCGAGGTCCACTGAACGATCCTCTCCTATGCCGATGCTCGGGGTACCTTGGCCCAATGCCACCCAGCGTCCTCCATTTAAGCACGTATGACGCAAATGGCGGGGCGGGCAGAGCGGCCTTTGCACTGCATTCATCGATGATCGATCGGGGGATGGACTCCCGCCTGTGGGTGGGGCGCAATCAGCACAATGCAGCGGGCGAGACCCCTGTGCATCCGTTCCGATTTCGCGTCAACAGCAGTTTGGATCAGCGCGCATGGCGCCTCCAGCGCTCACCGACCAAATCCTGGCGATCACCGGCGTATTTCAGCTCGATCAGCGCTCGAGCAATCAATGAATCCGATGCTGATGTCGTGCATTTGCACTGGGTGACCGACGGGCTGCTCTCAATTCGTCAGATCGGTCTCATCACCAAGCCGATCGTCTGGTCGCTGGTGGATATGTGGCCCTTCTCGGGCACCGAGCATTACGGCAGCACAGCCCCCGATGCTCGCTGGGTTGCCGGCTACACCCGAGAAAATCGACCATCCAACGAGGGCGGCCTTGACCTGGACCGCAGGGCCTGGGAGCGAAAGCGCCGCGATTGGCGGCGGCCGATCACCTTTGCTGCCGCTAGCTCTTGGATGGCCGACTGCCTTCAGCGCAGTGCGCTGTTCCGTGCTGCGCCCGTGGTTCGCGTGCCGCATGTACTCGGCAGTGCCTTCAAGCCCGATGCGGATCAGGCCGCAGCCCGTGCTCGTCTGCAGCTTCCCGCCGATATCCCCCTCATCCTTTTCATCAGCTCAGGCGGCATCACTGATGAGCGCAAGGGATGGGATCTTCTCGAAGCGGCCCTTCCCGTAGTTCGCGCTCGAATGCCAAGGGTCGAGGTTGTCATCCTTGGTCCAGCAAGCCCTGATCACCAATCACCCAGCGGAGTGCCGCTGCATTGGGCTGGTTCAATCGACGGTGATGAACGACTTGCTGATTACTACGCCGCAGCCGATATCACTGTGGTGCCGAGCCGAGAGGACAACATGCCTCTCTCGGCCATGGAAGCTCAGACGATGGGACGCCCAGTCGCCGCCTTCAATATCGGTGGGCTTCCTGACATCGTCGCGCACAAGAGCACCGGATATCTGGCTCAGCCATTCGATGTCGATGATCTGGCAACGGGGATCATCACCTGTTTGAACGATCGTGATAACGCTTGCGCTTGGGGCAAGGAGGCCGAAGCTCGCGCACAGCGAACCTGGTCGCCTGACGTTGTCATCCCCCGACTTCTTGATGCCTACGCAGCGGTGATGCCTTGACCACTCCACCGCAATCGGGCATCTGACAAAGGCCGCGGCCCGGGTCGGACGGAGCCCTAGAGGCCAAGCAGGTACTTGATGAATGCCTGCTGCACTACTCCAGCTTCAAAACGATCCGCCATGAGTGCGCGAGCTGCGCGACCCTGATCTGCGCGCAACACCGGATCCCGCAGCAAGGCACAGATCCGATCTGCCATCTCGGCGAAATCACCGGTAGGCACGAGCGCTCCCGTCTGGCCATCGATGATCGCGTCGCGAGTGCCCGTCACGTTCCAAGCAACCACCGGTACTTCCGATGCTGACGCCTCGATCACGGCATTCGGAAGTCCTTCACGTCGGCTCGGAAAGCACAGCACGCTGAGGCTGCGAAGGAATTGGGGCACTTCGGCAACATGACCCACGAGCCTGACCCGCGAGTCGGACTCCAACCAATCGCGAGTGCTCAAATCGATCGGATCTGCGCTGTCGAAATCCCCAGCAACTGCAAGCCGCACGTCAGGCAGCTGCTCGTGCACAAGTGCCATGACCGCGCGCAGATCGTCAATGCCCTTGTCTGCGGCGATTCGGCCCAGGAATCCGACCGTGGGCTCGGAAGCTGTCTGCGGGGCGTGGAATCGCCCGAGATCAACCCCTTGCGTTGCTCCGAAGCCGAGCACGATTGGCCGCTGCTTGCTGAGCCCTGCACTCACCACGAGATCGGCCAGCGAGTTGGAGACTGCAATCACCTCGGTGGCCGCAGCCATCGCCATCTTGTCTGTCAGGCGCAACAGCCGGGCACGTCGACCTTCGAAGCCATCCCACCTGCCGCCCCAGACCTCCATGATCCGATGCGGCACTTTGGCGTTTCTGGCGGCCAGCATTGAAATAAAGGCCGCCTTCGGCGTCGCTCCGATCACATGGGTCGGACCAAGCTTGCGAAGAAATCTCCGCCAGGCAATCAGGCTCCTGATGTCAGATATCGGCGAGATCGAACGAGTCATCGCAATGAGGTGGACGTGCACTCGCGGATCGACCATCGCATCTTCCGGGAGTGATTCACCCAGCACGACATGAACCTCGCAGCCGGCATCTGCGAGCAAGGCAAATCGTTGGCCTTGCAGTGTCAGACTCATCGGCACGGTGAGGCCGAACACGATCACGGGCGCAGCCATAGAGCGACACTAGTGCGCTCGCAGGAGCCCTTCGCTGCACTCTGCAAGGCGTAGTCTTTGCTCGGCGCCGGGCCGCGGTGGCAGATGCGAGGGATGACATGAGCAGCATGCGTGAGCGCATCTATCTCTCGGCACCCCAAGTCACCGAGATCGAAATCGAGTACGTCACCGCTGCACTGCGCAGCGGTTGGGTTGCACCGCTTGGACCTGACGTCGACGCATTTGAAGCCGAGATCTGCGCATTCACTGGCATTGGCCACGCGGTCGCCTTGTCCTCGGGCACCGCTGCACTGCAACTTGGGTTGATGGCACTGGGAGTGCGGCCAGGTGATGACGTGATTGTGCCGACTCTCACCTTTGCCGCAACGGCATTCGCCGTGCATCACGCCGGTGCTCGCCCAGTCTTCCTAGACGCCGAGGAGCAGAGCTGGAATTTGGATCCGCAATTGCTGGCCGAAGTTCTAGGAGCACGCGCAGCTGAAGGGAACCTGCCGTCGGCAATCATCCCGGTTGATCTATTCGGGCGCACTTGCGACTACGCCGCGATCACTGCGATTGCAGCGCAATTCGAGGTTCCCATCCTCGAAGATGCCGCCGAGGCATTGGGCTCCTCGTGCAATGGAGTCTCGGCCGGCGCTTTCGGGCAAGCCGGCGTCTTTTCCTTCAATGGCAACAAGGTGATGACCACGAGTGGTGGCGGAATGTTCGTCACAGACAACCCGGACCTTGCGAGCAAGGTGCGCTACTGGTCGACTCAAGCGCGCGAACCTCTGCCTTGGTACGAGCACGTTGAAATCGGATACAACTACCGACTCAGCAATGTGCTCGCAGCTCTTGGCCGCGGCCAACTGAGCCGCTTGGACGAGATGATCAAGCGCCGCATCGCCAACCGTGCCCAGTACGACAGCGCAATAGGCGGGATCGATGGCGTGGCTGTTGTCATGGACCCAAAGTGGGGTCCGGGCAATGCCTGGCTCACGAATATTCGATTTGATTCTGCATTGCATCCGGGAGCCCCTGAATCCATTCGATTGGCTTTGGAAGCACTGAACATTGAGTCGCGGCCGGTATGGAAACCCATGCATCAACAGCCGGTCTTCGCCGATGCAGAGTCGTACCTCACAGGCGTCGCCGACCGGATCTTTGCCGATGGCCTGTGCCTGCCCAGCGGCCCTCAAGTAACTGAGGCCGACATCAGCCTCGTCTGCAAAACCATTGTCGGAGTGCTGGAGCAGTGAGCGGTTGGTACGCAGGATTCGGCAAGCGGCTGTTCGATTTGATTGCCGGCCTGATTCTGTTTGTCCTGACTCTGCCAATTCTGGCGATTACGGGTCTTCTGGTGCGTCTGAGACTGGGGCGTCCAGTGCTCTTCAGACAGGAGCGACCCGGCAAGGAGGGGCGCAGTTTCACCCTCGCCAAATTCCGCACGATGCGCCCTGGAACCTCACAGACGGTGAATAGCCAGGACGACGCCGAACGGATGACCGGATTTGGTCAGGCCCTTCGCTCCACCAGCCTTGACGAACTCCCAGAGCTCTACTCCGTGATCAAAGGCGACATGAGCCTGGTCGGACCACGCCCGCTGCTAGTCGAATATCTGCCGCTCTACTCACCGGAGCAGGCACGCAGGCATGCAGTGCGTCCCGGCCTCACTGGTCTGGCACAGGTCAGTGGGCGCAATGCCGTGAGCTGGCCCGAGCGCTTGGCGATGGATGTTTGGTACGTCGACAACCTCTCGCTCAAGCTCGACCTATCGATCCTGTGGCGCACAGTGCGGGCAGTCGTGCGTCGCGAGGACACCGCTGCCGAAGGTCAAGCCACAATGGCTCCCTTCGAAGGCAATGCCGGGGAGTAGGCGAACAGGCTCGTTAGTCTTAGTGCGATGACCTCCGCCGCTCGATTGATTCCACTGTCGCTGCGCGTGCGCATCGGGCGAGCGAGAGTCCGTGCCCTATGGCCAGTCACTGGTTTCGGCGTTCCAGCACCGCAGCACGTCAAACTCAACGTGCTGCGCCGCTATGGATATGCACGAGGGACGTGGGTCGAAACCGGCACTTACCTTGGCGACACCACGCATGTGCTCGCACAGCAGGCAGCGCACGTCTACACGATCGAGCCGAGTGCCTTCTTGGCCCAACGAGCACGTGAGCGTTTCAAGAGCGTGCCGAACGTGGAGGTCTGTGAGGGATTGTCCGAGCACTTGCTGCCGGGCATCCTGGACAAGATCAGCGGACCCGTTTCATTCTGGCTCGACGGTCACGCCTCAGGTGGACTCACGCATACCGGACCGCAAGTCACGCCCATCCGTGAGGAACTCACGAACATCCAACTGCATCTGCCGTCGATGCCGCAGCTTGCGGTCTTTGTCGATGATTTCCGGGGCTTTGGCGAACGCCATGAGCAAGATGGCGCCTACCCCTCACGCTCATTCCTGGTGCACTGGGCCGACTCAAATGACCTGAATTGGACTGTCGAGCACGACATCTTCGTGGCCTACCGCTAGCGGCTACCCTCTCCGAGGACGGAAAGGACTCCACATGGGCTCAAGGCAAGCGGTGATTGTCGGTGCCGGCGATCACGCAGTGAGCGTGGCCGAGACGGTGCGCTCTGCGGGCTATGAGTTAGTCGGATTCACCAGCAAGGACGACTTCGGTTCCACGCTCTTCAACCTTCCCGTCACACGGGAAATCCCAATGGATCATCTTGCGTCCGGTGGAATGGTGATCCTGGCAATCGGAGACAACGCCACTCGGGAGAGCGCTTGGATGCGGCTGGCAGCCACCGTGCCCGTCGAACAACTCCCTGCCGTCTTTCACGCTTCGGCGATCATCGCCCCGGCCGCTCAGATTTCTGCCGGGGCAGTGATCATGCAAGGCGCGATTGTCGCAAATCAGGCGCGAGTGGGCTTTGGATGCCTCTTGAACACTGGATCCATCCTCGAGCATGAGTGCGAACTTTCAGGCTTCGCATCCCTTGCTCCCCGGGCGGTGACCGGCGGCCGAGTCAGAATTGGCGCCCGCACCGCGATATCCATCGGGGCAGTTCTCAAGCATGGTCTCACGATTGGCGAGGACACCGTGGTCGGCGGATCAAGTTACGTCGATCGCGATCTTCCCTCTGGCGTTGTCGCCTACGGAGTTCCTGCGCGCGTGATCCGCTCGCGCGAACGCGGGGATGCGTATCTTGGGTAACCACGCGCGAGACAAGCACGTCAGGCGTTCCCGAGGAGAAGTCCGTGAGAAGTAGCAAGTGGCTGCAACACCGCCTGCTGCAGAGCAGCTGGGACGCCTTCTCCTGGATCATCGCTGTGCCAATCGCGCTGATCCTTCGCTACGACTTTGAGCCACAGGGCAACGCCCTCATCATCGGCTTGCTAGCAGGTATTGCAGCGGCGATTCTTCATGTGATCACCGGATCGCTGTTCCATCTCTACCGCGGACGCTACGTCGTCGGATCATTTGATGAAGTGCTCGGCGTCACACTGGTCACTCTCTTTGTCGGCGTCATCGGCAGCGCGATGGCCTTCATCCTCCCCGCTACTGAGTTTCCTCGTTCGACGTTTATTTTGGCCACCGGCATTGCCGGGGCCAGCATGCTGGGGGCACGCTTTGTCTGGCGCAGCGCAAGGCAGCAGACCGCCCTTCGACGCGAGGGATCGCGCACGTTGATCTATGGCGCTGGCGATGCCGGTTCTCAGATCGCGACCTTGATGCTGGCCGAGCGCAGCAGCAACTTCCAACCCGTGGGCTTTATTGACGACGATCCCAATAAGCAACATCTGCGTCGCGCTGGCCTGCGCACATTGGGAACCATCGATCAGCTCGAGGCGATCGTCTCGGCACATGAAGCCGATGTCGTACTCGTGGCTATTGCCCAGATCACCGCGCCACGACTCCAAGAGCTTGACCGCAGATGCACACCACTCGGTGTGCGGGTGCAGGTCATTCCAACTGCCTCCGAAATCGTCGGTGGAGCGGTCAAGCTCGGTGACATCTCAGATGTGACCGAAGAAGATCTCATGGGTCGCCGACCGATTCGCACCGACGAAGGTCAGATCACCGATTTCTTCCGCGGTCGCCGGGTGCTCGTCACCGGTGCCGGCGGTTCGATTGGCTCAGAGTTGGCCAGGCAGTTGACACGCTATTCACCCGGACGCCTCCTGCTGCTTGACCGCGATGAATCAGGTCTGCATGCCCTGCAGTTGACCCTCGACGGCAGCGGCACTCTGACCTCACCCGATCTCATCCTTGCCGATATTCGCGATGAACAGCGGATGCTCGAAATCTTCAACGAACTGCGTCCAGAGATGGTTTTCCACGCAGCGGCGCTCAAGCACCTGCCGCTGCTCGAACGCTTCCCGCAAGAGGCCATAAAGACGAATGTGCTGGGCACGCGCAATGTGCTCGCAGCCGCACTTGCCAGCGGCGTCGAAGTATTCGCGAATATCTCTACTGACAAGGCTGCCGATCCGACCAGCGTGCTCGGCTACAGCAAGCTCATCACCGAACGACTGACCTCTGGCATGCCAGCCAGCACGGGAACGAAATACGTGTCGGTCCGCTTCGGCAACGTTCTTGGTTCACGCGGCTCGGTGATCGAGACTTTCCGCTACCAGATAGCCAACGGCGGTCCGGTCACTGTGACTGATGAGCGCGTGACTCGCTATTTCATGACAGTCAGCGAGGCCGTGCACCTCGTTCTTCAGGCATCCGTTCTTGGTGGGCACGGCGAAACTCTCATCTTGGACATGGGCACTCCCGTGCGCATTGCCGACGTCGCTCGCCAGATGATTCATCGTTCGGGCCGTGACGTCGGAATCAAGTTCACCGGCCTACGCCCTGGCGAAAAGCTTGATGAAGTTCTTGTGGCAACTGGAGAGAGCGCTGAGCGACCTCTGCACCCACTGATCTCGCACACCGTTGTCACCGCTGCAGACTTCGACTGCCTAGCGGGACTTGCTGATTCATCCGTTCCACTCGACGCGCTTCGCAATCTGGCTGTCGGCGACCACGACTGATGAGCGAACTCGACAGCATCGGAGTGGTGTCGGTTGCTACCAACCAATATCTCGACTACTGGTTCGACATGGCGAAAAGCGCTGACTTGCATCTTTTCCAAGGTCACGAAGTAGTCCTGCATGTCTTTACCGATCGAGCAAAGGACGCGCGTGAAATGGCGAAGTCACTCACGCGCGTGAAGGTCGACGCAGTCCAAATCGACGCGCTTGGCTGGCCCGAAGCCACGCTTCTGCGCTACGAAATCTTCAATTCCCACCAGGAGCATCTGCGCGAGGATCTGCTTTTGCATCTGGACGCCGACATGCTGCTGGTTGAAGACGTGGGTGCAGAACTAGATCCGAAGCAATGGAATAACGGCATCGCACTTGTGCGCCACCCTGGATTCCGGCGTCCGTCTTTCTGGCATCGCATTGCTTTGTATCTCCGCAAGCCTCGCCTGGCCATTGCCGATGCCCGACTCAAAGCGCTCGCAGGTGGCCTCGGTGGTTGGGAGTCCGATCACCAATCGCTCGCGTATGTTCCGCGGACATTGCGGAAGTCCTATGTGTGCGGTGGTACCTGGATGGGTCGACACTATGAGTTGGTGTCGATGATCGGCGAACTCGCGAAGCGCACTCGCACCGATCTCGACTCTGGCGTCATCGCCGTCTGGCATGACGAGAGCCACCTCAATTGGTACTTCTCACACCACGCCACAACCATTCTTGGCAGCGAGTATTGCTACGCAATTGGCTATCCCAACATCACCGATCTACACGCGCGCATCATCGCTGTGGACAAGGGCAATGAACGAACTCGCTGATCCCACCCGACTTGGCATCACCGCCAATCTCGTGGGCGGTCTAGGCAATCAACTCTTTCAATACGCAGCAGCTCGCGGTGCGGCGGGCCGCCTTGAATGCCCGATGTTCGTTGACGTAGCAACGCTTGCACGGCTCAACCCCAACGACACCCTGCGCGAATTTGCGCTGGGATGGCTGTTGGATCCCGCGCAAGTGGTCGACTCTGGAACAGCCGCAGAGTCCGGACGATGGAGCGCGGCACTGCGACGGCGATTGCCTGGCATCTCGGTGGGGCGCACCTTCCAACAACAGGGCTTCGCCTACGACCCCCGCTTTGAAAAACTCCATCGGGGCGCAATCCTCAGCGGCTACTTCCAATCGTGGAGGTATTCCGCCAATGTGCAGGATCAACTGCGGCAGGACATCCTGAACCGCATTCCACACTCAGCATGGTTCGACGAGACCACGGACCTCCTCAATTCGCTCGGACCGTGGATCGCCGTACACGTCCGGCGAGGCGACTACCTGCAGGCGCGAAACTCCGCTTATCACGGCCTGCTGGGGCTTTCCTACTACGCGCGAGCACTTGCACGCCTTCGCAACAGTGGCGAGCCGGTCGTGATCTTCTCAGATGAACCTGAAGCGGCCCGGGCATTTCTAGGGCCTTTGGCCGCGCAGGCACTAGTTGTCGATTCGCCACCGCAAGCGCATGAGGCCGAGAGCATCGAACTGATGTCACAGGCTTCGGC
Organism: Actinomycetota bacterium; assembly: GCA_030650795.1. Lineage (NCBI taxonomy): Bacteria > Bacillati > Actinomycetota > Actinomycetota bacterium. The sequence continues at coordinate 226,372 of JAUSDJ010000040.1, read as the reverse complement.
CGTGGTGACCGCAAACAGCTCTTTCAGTTGGTGGGGCGCTTGGTTGGCCGATCCGGCAACGACCACTGTCGTGTGCCCAACTCCCTGGCTGGATCAAGCCGGGCTGGACGAACACGATCTGCGCCCACCTCAATGGATCACCATCGACTCAAGCTTTGGTCAGCAGTGAAGCTCGCACAGATCTGCCGGTGGTCACCAGGGCGAATTGCCTATGCTGGGTCGCCCCTACGCAGTGCATCGGAGTGCGCGTGATCCCGTTCAACCGTGCCTCATTCCATGGCAATGAGCGCTCCTACATGGAGCAGGCGATCACCAACGGCTCGATCTCAGGCAATGGCTCGTTCACTCGCAAGGCCGAGGCCGCTCTTTCCGAGTTGCACGGCGGGGCAACAGCGCTCTTGACGACAAGTTGCACGCATGCCCTTGAGATGAGTGCACGACTGCTCGATCTGCAGCCAGGCGACGAGATCATCGTGCCCTCGTACACCTTCGTTTCAACGGCTAGTGCCTTCATGTGGAATGGCGCGCTTCCGGTGTTTGCTGACAGTCGCTCTGACACCCTCAACATTGATCCTGAAGACGTCGCCCGGCTGATCACCCCGCGCACCAAGGCCATTTGCATCGTTCACTATGCAGGCGTCGGCGCTGACCCGAAGGTTTTTGCAGATCTCGCTGCACATCACGGTGTGCGACTCATTGAAGACAACGCACACGGACTCGGTGGCAGCTTTGAGGGTCAAACTCTTGGCACCTTCGGTGCGATGTCGACTCTCAGCTTCCACGAGACCAAGAACATCACCTGCGGTGAGGGCGGAGCGTTGATCATCAACGATTCAGCCCTTGTGGAACGCGCAGAGATCCTTCGCGAGAAAGGCACCGATCGCGCACGCTTCCTTCGCGGACAGGTCGATAAATACACCTGGGTCGACAAGGGCTCCAGCTGGGTGATGTCCGACATGCTTGCGGCGATCCTCACTGCACAACTCGAGCGCTTCAATGAGATCCAGGATCAGCGCTTGCTGCTCTGGAATCGATACCAAGATGGACTCGTTGAATGGGCTGACCAAACGAACGTGATCCTGCCGCGCATTCCGAACGAGTCAACGCACACGGCGCACATGTTCCATCTGCGCTTGGAGTCTCTGGAACGACGAGATGCATTCATTGCCCACATGCACGAACGTGGAGTGCAAACGGTCTTTCACTATCAGGCGCTGCATGAATCGCCCATCGGCTTGAGCCTGCACGAAGACCACGCCTGCATGGTCGCGAGCGAGGCCTCGCACACCCTCGTGCGGCTGCCACTGTTCTATGACCTCAGCGACGCTGATCAGAACACCGTCATCGATGCCGCGACGGCTTTCCGCCAGACATGACCGAAGAAATGACGAACGACGGCGCAGGTGTCGCAGCTCCGCAGGCAATCGATGTGCTGCTTCCCACCCGGGCGCCGGCCCCCTGGCTGGCTGAGACCTTGGACGGCCTGCTCGCCCAAACTCATCGCCAATGGCGACTGGTGGCCGTCGTCCACGGCGAAGCGAGCGAATTGACCGCCCTGATCCTGAACAAAGTGCCTGATGCTGTGATCGTGTCGATGCCAAGCAGCGCCAATCTTCAGCACCTGCTCAATGCAGGTCTGGACGCCTGCACCGCCCCCTTCGTCGCTCGTCAGGATAGCGACGACATCCCGGAGCCGACCAGACTGGCTGAGCAACTTCGCTTTCTGCACGAGCATCCAACTGTCGTTGCTGTCGGCTGCTGGGCCACCGTCATCGATGAGCACGGTGCTGCGATCGGCATCCGTGAGGTCCCAAGCGGTGACGACTCGCTCAAGGGTCTGCGGTGGAAGACCGTGCTGATTCATCCCAGTGTCATGTTCCGACGCACAAGCGTGCTTGAGGTCGGTGGCTATGACCAGGGAGCGACCAACGCCGAGGACTACGAGCTTTGGTTGCGCTTGGCGACGCGAGGCGAGTTGGACAACATGACAGAGCCACTGTTGCGGTACCGCGTGCACTCCCAGCAGGTCTCCCGGGCCCGGGCAATCCCGCGTACGACCCGCGCCATCGTGGCGAGGTCGCGACGCGCTTTGGCACGCAGCAGGAATGAGTCTTTGCTCATGGCGCAGTTGCGCCAGATTGTGTGGTCGTTGCCACAGATAAGTCGCAGTGTCCGGCGTCCTTCTTAGAACTCTTTGATTACAACACTGGCCGTGCTGGCAATTCGGCTGGCGGCTTGAAGGGAGCCGTCGCCATGCCCCATCGGCTGACCGCGAAGTTGAGATAGGAATGCCCGGCCTGCTTCCTTCCCAGAATGAGGCGCACCATGGATTTGCACAACGCCCATGCGGAACTCAGCAAGGCACGAGCGCGGAATGCAAGAGTCGGCGATCCTCGGTGCGCCATTGCGATCGTTGCGAGCCGCCCATTCCATTTCGCCAGCTCGCGCTGCTGCGACCAAGCGAGCGGTCGCACTCGATCCTCTTCGATCACGACGGTGTCAGCGATCAGTTCTACAAACCCAAGAACACTCATTCGAGCCAACAGATCCATGTCTTCTGTGCCAGCCAGGTCGAAGTAAGGATCGAAGCGAACCTCGGCAAATGCCTTCGCTGGCAGTAACAATCCGCTTGTGCCCGCCGGTGAGAGTTCAGTGATGTTGACCGCGTCAACAAGAGGTTGCAGTGCAATGTCTTCTACTGGCACGGATGGCACATGGAGATATCGCGATCGGATCACGGTTGATGGGTGCTCAAGCTGCTGCGCGCGCATCTCCTGCACCCAAGCTGGAGGAACCACCGCATCGTCGTCAATAAAGCAGACCGCCGTGCTGACTGCGACATGATCCAGAGCCGTGTTGCGCACAGAGGAATATCCCGAACGCTCTTGAGTCAGATAGTCGAGTGCAACGGGAAAACTCGGCGCGAAATCTTCGACCACAGATCTCGCTGACTGCGCAACATCGTTATCGACAACCAGAACGCTCACCTCAGCTGGCCAATCTTGAGATTTCAGAGATGACAGCAGGCGAGTCAAAGTGTCTGGGCGAGCTCGAGTGCAGATAGCAATGACCAGCGATTCGATCATCTTTGGACTCTCATCACCGTTTGGGTTACGACAGTCCGAGCAGATGCGCCTGCTGCGCGAAATTTGGAACTGCCGCGATGACTTCGTCGAAACTGCCTTGCGCCACGACTCTTCCGGCTTCGAGATAGACGACGAGATCGCAATGTCGAACAGTTGCCAATCGGTGCGCGACTGTCACGATGGTGACTTCGCCCTCGAGTTCTTGAAGGGTGTCGACAATTGCGCGTTCGGTCTCAGCGTCGAGAGCGCTCGTAGCCTCATCGAGCACCATCAGGCGCGGCCGCGTGTAGAGAGCGCGTGCGATGCCGAGCCTTTGCCGCTGACCGCCACTGAGTCGAACTCCCGATTCGCCAACGATCGTGTCGAGTCCTTGACGGGCATCTTTGAGGAAGTCATCCAGCCGAGCGGACTTCAGGGCTTCCCAGACTCGATCGTCATCAATAGAGCCTGCGGGGAGTCCGAGCGCAACGTTTTGCCGGATGGTTCCGGCCGCAATGGCGACGGCCTGAGGTACATAGGCCAGTGCGCCAGGCCATTTGCTCACGGCTTCCAAGGGCGGGAGCCCACCAATGAGAACGGACCCCTCAGCAGGCTGCACCACCCCGAGGATTGCATCCGCGAGGGTCGATTTGCCCGCGCCGGTCGGCCCGACGAGCGCAACTGATGAACCGGGCGTGACAGCGAGACTGACCTCGTGCAAGGACGGTGCGCCTGTGGTGTCGTAGGAGAAGGTGATCTCCTTGACCTGGATCGTGGCTTGGAAGTCTGGGTAACCCTCGCGGATCCGTCGCGTCAATTCATCGATCCCGACAACTGCATACGAATCCGCAGACATGTCCCTCGTCGGACTTGCTGCGAGTTCCTTGGCCAATTCAATCGTGGGCTTGGCCATGCCGCTGGTGATGCGAATGCCGAGAGTCGCCCCTTGTAGCCGCAACATCGAGGGCACCACACGGGAGCCGGCGGCCAGGAATACAGCAATGGTCGCCATCGCCGCCGACGCATCCTTGAGCAGAAATTGGGACCAGGCGAGCAGACCCGCGCCAACGATGAGTGCGATTTCGAAGACGTACTTGGGAACCAAGGCCATCAAACTGAGATCCGCCTGCACTTGGGCGGCAGTCCAGCGCAGGGCCTGGAAGCGCTCGACATAGAGGCTACGCCGATTCGAAACGAGCACTTCGCGGTAGGTCGAGACCGACTCTTGAACCAAGGCGGTGCTGGCTACCTCGGCTTCTGAATTCGTCGTTCCAAGTCGATGGGCTCTGCTGGACATGATGCGCTGCAAAATGAATGCGATGCCTGCGAAGAAGGCCACCGCAAACAAGGCAACGACCGGATCCAGCAGCAGCAAGCCGAGCGCGAGTACTCCAAGCAAACTGAGTTCTGAGCAGACGGTCACGGCCTGCCCCAGCACCCCGAGCATCGCTGAGTTCACTCCGGTCGTCAAAGCGAAGGCAGTCTCCTGACTCTGGCGACGTTGCACCTGAATGAGCGGACGAGCCAACAAGGTCGATGCAAGTTGGCCAGAGACAATCGCTTGACGGTAGGCCAGGAAGCGCAGCACTCGCCGAGTCAGCAGCACATTGACAATGCTCTTGGCAATCAAGAGAAATCCGGCGACGATGCTGAGGCGAATCGCGCTGCTGATGAGTTCGTCTGGAGTGGAGTCAGACGTGCCAAGAACAGAACTCACCATGCTTGGCAGCGGCGTTCCCGAGACGGCCGAAGTGGCCATTGCTGCGACGATGCCGAAGACTGCCACTCCTGCCGCGTCAAGCAGCGACGAGAGCATCTGAATGCCGGTGACGAGTCCCAGTTTGCGACGATCGGCCTTCTGCAACAGTGCAAGGCTGTCGGCAACAGACGTCCAAGGCCTCAACAACTCACATCCTCCGGGTTGCTCCGTCGCACTCGGGCCGCATCAACGTTCATCGAGGGTACCCCACCGCGGATCGAGGGATCGGATGGCAATTTTGCTGGCCCAGCGGGCGCGGACCGCAAGAAGATGGAGTGCTCCACCTGGCGCAACTTTTGCGGCTGCCCGTTGAAAAATTCGGACGCGTCGCCAAACTTGTAGTGGCGACACTGACTTCGCAGGAACGCTGTTCAGCACACGAGCGAGCCCCAGCAGATCTGGATTGTCGATCTCAATCCCCGAAGCCATCGCGAGATTCGCGCTCGCAATACGCACGACTCCGTCGCGGATGCGGTCGCGGTGCGCATCTGACATGCCGCCAGCAGTCTGGCGATAGGTCAGCAATTCCTCAGGAATGTTCGCGAGCTCACCCAAGGGCGCCATTCGCACCCACAAGTCGTAATCCTCGGGCCAACTCAGAATCGGGTCCGTCCCATAGCGACCCGCTTGGACAAAGACGTCGCGACGGAAGGCGACAGAGCTATGTACGAACGGGTTGTTCCAAAGCAGACGCAAGCGCAACTCATCATCAGCCACCGGGTGCCGGTGAGATCCGCTGGCTGTCCAATCGCCATCGGCGCTCTGGCTGATGATGCGGGCCCACGTGCCCACCAGGACTAGGCCCGGATTGAGATCGAAAGCCGCAAGCTGTCTCTCTAGGCGTCGCGGATCAGAGATGTCGTCCTGATCCTGTCGAGCGACAATGGGAGTGGAGGCTGCCTCAATGCCAATGTTGAGCGCGGCTGCCAGACCGATGTTGTGCTCGAGGTCGATTACCCGGATTCGAGAATCCTGATAGGCGAGGGCAATGGCCAAACTGCCATCGGCAGAGGCGTCATTGACGATCAGGAGTTCAAATTCCTGGAGTCTTTGCGCGAGGATCGACTCCATTGACTCAGCCAGGTGCTCAGCACCGTTGTAGACCGGCAGAACCACGGAGACCCTAGGCCCAGAGCCGACCACGAACGCAGCGTATCGGGAACTGACATCTGAGCAGGGTTCCCCTTTCGCGCGCCGCCCGTGTCCACGTCCTTTCCTGTTGGCATGATTCGGCGGTGACCACTGCGCCCGAGCCAATCTCCCCTGGCCGTGCTCAGGCTCTCCGGTGGAGACGCCCAGCTATTTTTCTCATGGGAGCGGTCGTCGGCATCGCGGTGCTGTGGTTTGCGCTTGAGCGGGTGCTCGGCAACTCTCGCGGTCTGGATCTCAGCGACGAGGGCCTCTATCTGCTTGCCGCGGACCCACCCAATCTTCAGGCCGCTTGGGGCTTCCCTTTCGGATGGCATACCCGCCCACTGTTCTGGCTCGTAGGGCACGACATCTCGGCCTTCCGCACTCTCGGTGCCGTTGTCTTGGTGCTCTGCTCAGCTTGGCTGGGTTGGGCAGCAGCCCGCACCATCGTTCGCGGACCCCTGCCGAACTGGCGAAGCCCCGCGCGATGGTTCGTGATCATCGCTGCAGTTGTGAGCGCGATCGGCTCGCTTCTCTACTACTCATCGATGCTGCGCACCCCGAGTTACAACTGGCTCAACATCGTCGGGATTCTGCTGTCATCCGCTGCGGTGCTTGTCTTGTTGAACCGCGAACGCGGGCAGGAACAGACGAGACTGGTGCCAGCTCTGCTTGCTTCCTGCTCTTCTGCAGCACTGTTCGTCACCTTCCCGGCGAAGCCGACCACCTTGCCGTTGATGCTTGTGCTGACCACTGTGCTCCTGCTGATTGCTTCGGGCTGGCGAGTCGCCGCGCGCTGGGCAGTGTGGAACGTGGCTCTGCTACCGGTATGGCTGATCTTGGCTGTCCTCACTCGGCTCTGGCCGACAGATTTCACACGAATCTTCCATCTCGCCTTGCAGATGCCGGCCCCCGACCCATTGCAAACGAGCAGTTACGCCGTGCGCGCATCGCTGCTGCTTCCTCGAGACATTGCCACGGGCTTCGCAGACATCGGCGACCGTCCAGCACTGGGGCTGATGGTCGGCTTGGTCATCCTGATCATTCCGGTGATCACCAAGGCTCGGTGGCTGCTGGTCAGGCTGGCTGGCTTTGGGATTTGCGTCGTCGTTGCTCTCGCGGTGGCTGGAGTGCCGATTCGAGTACTCAATCCCACGGGGGAAGCGATCGGGCTGGCACACGCGCCACTCATGACGGCGAGCACCATCATTTTCGTCAGCGCACTCCTGCTGGGGCTGCGAATGTCATCAATCGATCACTCATCAGACCAAGAGTCGATAAGAAATCAACGCCTCCGCTGGGTCATCGTCATATTTGTTGCGCTGCTGCCCTTCGTCTTCTCCTTCGGTTCCGGCAATGGCATCTACGCACAAGCAGCAGTGGCGTCAGGCCTGACCTTCCTGGCGGCTGCCCTCTGCATCGCTCGTCCGCGATTGAGCGGCGAACGAGTACTGCTTGCCACGGCGGTGCTCGTGGCAACAGTGCTGTTTGCCACGGCAGCAATTGCAAGTGGTTGGCGCTACCCATACCGCTCAGCTTCCCTCGCTGACCAGCAATTGCCAACAGTTGTGGGCTCACACGGTGCCCAACTGATGCTCGATCCGGCATTGGCGAGCACGATCGCAGGGTTGCGTGAACAAGCCCAGGCCGCGGGATGGCAGGAGGGCACTCCGCTTATCGATATCTCGTACACATGGAATCCAGCACTTGGGTACGCCCTTGGGGGCAAAGTTCCAAACTTCTTGCAGTTGACGATCTTCGGCTACGGCGCTGCGCACGACATCACGGACTTTCATCTCACCGAGCCCTACCGCGACTTTCCTTTCCATGGAAGTTGGATTCTCACTACTCGCAATTCGGTGCTGGATCCGGGCGCCCAGAGCGCGGTGGCCTTCACCATGCAGAAGCTCTTCGCTGTGACTCAACGTCCATTCCCGTCCTCCTATAGTTGCATCGCCGCAGGCAATTACGTGCTGTGGCGCCCAGTGGCGACTTCAGAACAGGCGAGGCAGGATTGCGATGGCTAGTGCGGAGCTCGCTAGGCCGCGAGCCCTGCTCGATCTGCCGCTGACCTGCTCGAATTGCCGCACTCCACTGGAAGGTCGCGGCAGTGCTACCCGACGCTGCGCCCAATGCGGACGCACTTGGGAACTCACCGGATCCAAATGGTGGTTTGGCGGTGAAGACGTCGTTGTCACCGGTGATGCAACTGACTCACTCAAATCGCGCCTCAAAGTGCACGACAAGCTGTACGGCGTTCTCATCGACATCTTCAGTCCGGTATTCCCGCATTTCATCTCCGAGCGCCGTCGGCTTCGCAAGCAGATGACCCCATCGATGCTTGCCGTCGATGTGGGCTCGGGCAACACCCGTCTCATGGATGGCATCGTCAACGTCGATCTGATGCCCTATCCCAATGTCGATGTCGTCACCTCGGTCGATGGGCTGCCCTTCGCCGACGACAGTATCGACCTGCTCTTCAGCATCGCCGTGCTCGAGCATGTCCCAGACCCACATGCCGCCATTGCCGAACTGGTCCGTGTGCTGAAGCCCGGTGGGCAGGCCTACGTGTTTGTACCGTTTATCCAAGGCTTCCATGCGGCCCCATATGACTTTCAACGCTTTACCCGTCCAGGATTGGAGCGAGCGCTGAACGCGCTCACCATTGTGCGGACGGAGAGTTTTGGTCCAACGAGCGGACTTGTCTGGGTGCTCGGAGAATGGCTGTCGATCCCATTGAGTCTTGGCATCGCTCCTTTGCAGCGATGGCTCGCACTGATCCTGATGACCCTGTTGTCGCCACTGAAATTCCTCGACCTGCTGTTCCGTCACATGCCAGGTGGGGAGAACATCTCAACTGGGTTCCTCGTGGTGGCCAGCAAGGGGCCAGCAACCTTGACAGCGAAGGCGGGGGCCGTCTAGATGAGCACCGTGAACTCGGACGCAAGCACTGGATCAACAACCGTCCCGCAAGTCGGCGTCGTCATTCCGCTCTACTGGTCGGCAGCAACCATCGGCACTCTGGTGGAGCGAATCGATGCAGTGCTTGGAGAATTAGAGTTGACCTACGAGGTCGTCGTCGTCGACGACGGCAGTGGTGACGACACCTGGGCAGTGGTTGAGGCCCTGCTTCCGCGCTTTTCAGGATTGCGCGGACTTCGCCTCACCAGGAACTTCGGACAACAGGCCGCACTTGCTGTCGGCTTGGAAGCCAGTACCGCGGACTGGATATTTACCATGGATGCCGATCTGCAAGACGACCCATCGAACTTTCCAAGAATGCTCGAGGCCGCGCACGCTGGGGCAGACGTCGTGCTCGCGCAGTGGTCAGATCCTGTGGGCACGCGCAGCGCCCGCTGGTCATCGAAGCTCTTCTACGGAGTCTTCACTCGACTGACTGGCGTCGGCTTGCCGCCTGGCACCGGCACCTTCCGAGTCATGTCTCGTCGCGTCATCGATCACTTTCTTGCCTTGCCAGATCGCACCGAGTTCTTCGGCGGGATGATCGCTTGGTTCGGATTCCCGATGACGACAGTGCCGGTAGTGCGACATGAGCGCACTCATGGAAAGTCGGGCTATTCGCTTCGCCGCAGATTTGCGCTTGCAACCAGTGCGCTCGTCTCCTTCTCCACCATTCCGTTGAAGATTGCAGCGTTCTTCGGACTGATCGTGTGTGCGGGCTCTGCTCTGTTGGGACTCGCCGTCGTCGTGCTCAGGTTCACCGGAGTCATCGAGCAAGCCGGCTTCGCAGGGATCATGGTCGCCGTGCTGTTCATGTCCGGAACCATCATGCTCAGCACCGGCATCCTCGGCTTCTATCTCGGTTCCTTGATCAAGGCCACCAGTCAGCGGCCTGTAGGCGTGATCGGTCAGGACACAGGTATCAGGCGTTCGGAATGACGCCAACCAGGCGAGTGGTCGTGCTCGGTGGCGCCGAGGGCCAACTGGCGTGTATCGCTGCATGTCGACGCATTGGTGCAGATGTCGTGCTCGTGGATCCCCGAGCAGATGTGCCTGGCATTCCACTTGCCGATATGTGGATCGCCCTCGACGTAATGCAGACCGATGACATCGCACGGGCAGTCGCATCAATGAATATCAACGCAGTGCTCTCCGATCAATCCGACTACGCAGCGCGAGCTGCAGCTGCGCTTGCCGTGGCGCTTGGTCTGGCAGGTCAGAACCCTGCGGTTGTTGAAGCCTGCACCAACAAATTGGTGATGCGCCAGCTCTTGGCAGATGCCGCGCCTGACCTCGTCCCTTGGTTCCGCCACGAGACCGATGCCGATCTGGCGTACGCATTCATCGGTGAGCAAAGCGGTCCAGTGGTTGTAAAACCCTTGCAATCCCAGGGAAGTCGGGGGGTGAGCTTCATCAACTCTGCTGCCGATCTTCCACTTCTCGCTGAGGCCTTCGAGGAGTCGTCAGGCAGTGGCGTCCTGATAGAGCAAGCCGTGAGCGGCACTGAATACTCAGTCGACGGATTCGTGCAAAGCGGGGTGCTGATGCCCTTGGCCATCTCAGCCAAGACGCACTATCTGCTGAACCCCTGCCTTGACGAGCGATGCGACTTCCTGCCTTCGACATTCGCCAATGTCGAGCAGGAGTTACTCGGTGCGATGCTTCGGGTCGTTGCCGCACTCGGCATCGACACCGGCATCGTGCACGCCGAACTCATTGCCGGAGAGAGCGGCGTCACTCTCGTCGAGATTGCATTGCGCGGAGGAGGTGGTGGCATCAGCGGGATCATCGTTCCGTTCCTCACCGGCTTCGAACCGGCAGAGGCGCTGTTGCGCCATTGGCTCGGAATGCCAGCACTCGCGGCCCCCAGGGATTTTCACGATCGATGTGCAAGCTTGCGGTTCCTGCCCTTCACTCCACCTTCTGCAATAACGCAAGTCGCCCCCGAGGTTGAAGGTTGGCTGTCACTGACGCGTGCCGAGCACATCACAAAGCCAGGTGCTGTTCCACGATCCAGTGCTGACCGTGCGGGAGCGATCATCGTCGTCGGCGCCACTGAGCAAGCGACCCGTTTGGCAGAAGCCGAAGCCATGCGCTGCCTCGGCTACCCCGAAGGCACGTGATCCGGATGCTGATGGATTCCTGTGCTCATCCGACTTGTGATGGTCAATGGACTCAAGGTCGAGTTGGCATCACGCATGAAGCACTTGCGGCCGAACTGGAGCACTCCGGATGGCGGGCCGCGCTGGCAATCGGGCTTCCTGGTGTAGGCGACTACGAACACCACCGATTCATGGAGTTGTGCGCACCACACCGCGCGCTGATCCCGGTGGCTGGTCTTAGTACGCATCATGCAGGACCGGCCTTGGACGCAGATCTCGATGAGATCCAAGAGTGCGGCTATCGCATCGTGAAGATCCACCCGCGGCTGCTTGGCTATGAGCACACCATGGCTGCGCTGCCGATGCTCGTTGGCGAGTGTGTGCATCGGGGCCTGGCCGTGGCCTTATGTACCTACCCGGAGTACAACTCAGATATCGATCCAGATGATGCGCGGGCGCAGATGGCGGACGCGATTGCCGCGCATCCCGAAGCGCACTTCATCACGATGCACTCCGGTGTCCTGGACCCATCACCATTCGCCGAGCTCGCTGCTGAGAATCCGCGAATCCTGTTGGACTTCAGCCTCTCGCTGACGAAGTATCCGGATCCGGTGCGAGCACGCGTAATCGAGATCGCAAGCACGTCGCCAAGGGCCATCAGTTTGGGCTCGGATGGCCCCGAGTGCACCTACGCCCAGCTGCGTTCGGCCCTTGACGATGTGGTACCAGAACTGGGTAGTACTACTGCCGATGCTTTCGCTGGGGGCAATTTGAAGGCGTGGCTTCAGGCAATTGATCCAGCCTTATTGCCGAATTGAATCAGGGACTGCCGGTCTCTGGAACTCCGAAGTACCGTTCAGGCGAGAGTGGATCGCCGTCGATCTGGCGCGCGATCCCGCCGAGTGCCTCGGCTGCTTGGTCAAGGGAGATGTCGGGAGTCGTCTGGCGCATCTCGTAATGCCCTTGCATCAGCAGATGAGGATCGACGCCAAAGCGCTCACCAACCTCGACGAGCTGCGGCAGGAAGCTGGTGTGGAAGAAGTAGACACCGGAGAGTGTGTCAAGGCCTGAGTAGCCCGCTTGCGGAATTTTCGGGCGCACAAGTTCTTGGCCAGCCTTCAATACCGAGATGAGGTCGTAGTCATGCTGCCAGCCCAGACGCGTCATTAATCCAATGAAACGCTCACTGCTGGTGTTGCCAGCGCTGCGTCCCAGGCCTTGCAAGGTCGCATCGATGATGTCGAAGCCACAATCAGCAACGCTCAATGCGTGCGCGGTGGCAAGCCCGAGATTGTCGTGACCGTGGAAGCCCAGCAGGAAGTCTGACGCCGAGCGCATCGCATTTGCCCGGTCACGAATCTCACTTGGCAACATGCCGCCACTGCTGTCAACGAGGTAGGCACCGTCAACGCCCGCGGCTTCCAGCAAGCGCACGCGTGCGGCCATCTCATCGGGGCTCAGCGCATGCGACTTCATGAAGTTCACGAAGACCTGAGTGCCGCCCCATCGAACCTTCTCGATGAAACGCAAGCCCTCATTGAATCGATCAGGATCCATGCCCACGCGCATGAATGCAGCGCCTTCGGCAATCACTGCCTCGACTTCTTCCACATCGGCCATGCCAGGAATCGCGAACATTCCCCACTTCTGATCGCCTGCCTGTGAGGCGGCGGCACGCGCGTATTCAAGATCACTCGCGGCGGCTTCAATGCCTCTCGTGTGGGCGCCAATACCTACACCGTGACCGACCTCGATGTACGGAAATCCGAGTTCGGCGAGTGCTCCGACCACCTTGGCTGTGAAGTCAGCAGTGAAGGCGAAATCGACGGCATATGAGCCATCGCGCAGCGTGCATTCGAAGATTTGCGGGGCTTGATCGGTGGCCTTTGTCATAACTCAGACCGCCAGCTCGGGGTGTTTTGTCCCGGCTGGTGATCCGCCTTTGACATGCCAATCACCCTACACTTCGACAGCTTGAAGCAGCCTTGTCACCACCACTCCTGCAGCAATCCTCCAAGCCTTCCAACAAGTACAGTGTCGCCGTGCGATCTTGCCTGCTCCTCGTTGACCAGAGTGAGCGGACTCTGTGAGCGCGCAAGGTGCCGAGCACGTGGAGAGCCGGCGGGGCTCAGCCCAGTCGCATGGTTCTGAGGCGGCTCATCGGCGCAGCCGGAGTCGCTTTTTTCACAGCCTCGTCGACAAACTCGTCGCCTCCCAAGTAGTTGCAGGTTCCAAGGTCATCGACATCGGATGCGCTGATGGCTCAACTCTTCGAGCTTGCCACCCCGGAGTTGGCGTCGGCATTGATCTTGACCCGATCTCTATTGCGGCAGCCCGCAAGGCCAGCCCGGAGCTGGACTTCCGGGAGATCCCCATCGAGGAGGTTTGCGAACCGCCAATTCCGGATCCTGACTATGTCTTGATGAGCATGCTGTTCGACGAGGTCTACGACATCCAGCCGATCCTGTCCTCCGTGAATGACTGGTGCGGGCGACGTTCGCGAGTCGTGATCGTTTCCTATAACCGGCTATGGCGACCGATCATCAAACTTGCCGAACTGCTTCACCTCAAGACTCGAGCAGAGGGCGAGAACTACGTCCCTTGGGTCGAAGTCGAAAACATGCTGGCCCTTGAAGGCTTTGAAGTCATCAAACGTCTCGACGGAGTTCTGCTGCCATTGCGGATCCCACTCATTGCCACCGTGTTCAACCGTTGGCTCGCCCCCCTGCCCATTCTTCGGTGGTTTTCACTGATTCGCGTGACAGTGGCTAGGCCAATCCAGGAGCAACTCGAGGAACTCAGCTCGGTGAGTGTGATCGTGGCCGCTCGCAATGAGTCCGGACACATCCGAGAGCTCATCGATCGCGTCCCGATAATGGCCGATCGCCAAGAGTTGATTTTTGTCGAGGGCAACTCGACCGATGACACCTGGGATGTCATTCAGCAGGCAGTCGCTGAGTACTCAGGCGATCCACGGATGACTCTCAAGGCCTTGCAGCAGACCGGCAAGGGCAAGGGAGACGCCGTGCGTGTCGGCTTTGATGCGGCAACCGGCCACATTCTGATGATTCTGGACGCCGACATTTCAGTACCGCCAGAAGAGCTGCCGCGCTTCGTCGACGCACTACGCGACGACAGTTGCGAGTTCGCGAACGGCTCTCGACTGGTGTACCCCATGGACGCCAAAGCCATGCGCTTTCTCAATCTGCTTGGCAACAAGTTCTTCGGCTACTTGTTCAGCTTCCTGCTAAGCCAACCGGTGCGCGACACCCTGTGTGGAACCAAGGTGCTGCGCCGCGAGGACTACGAGCGCATCGCTGCCAACCGGGAAGTATTTGGTGACTTCGATCCCTTCGGTGACTTCGATTTGCTATTCGGAGCTTCCTATCTTGGTCTGCGCATTCGCGACGTGCCGGTGCACTACAAGGAGCGCCGCTACGGCGAGACCAACATCTCCCGCTTCAGTCACGGAGCAGTGCTGCTTCGCATGGCAGCATTCGCCGGGGCCAAGCTGAAGTTCGTCGGATAGCGCCGCTAGATGGGGATCCTAGATCATCCGCTTACGCGCGGAATCGACATCGACGATCCCCGCAACACCCTGCTGCGCCGCGACATCATCCGCGACAAGCGCTTCCTGCGTCAGTTGTATGTCGAGTGGTACGAACTCATCTGCTCACGCATTCCCGCGACCTCGAAGTCACTGCTGGAGATCGGTTCTGGAGCCGGCTTCCTGCGCGAGTTCCTACCGCAGCTCATCACGAGTGAAGTCTTCCCACTCCAAGGAATAGACCGAGTAGTCGATGCCACCTCCCTCGAATTCGACGACGATTCTCTAGACGCGATCCTGATGACCAACGTCATGCATCACATACCTGATCTCGATGCATTTTTCAGCGAGGCCGAGCGGACCCTGCGCAACGACGGTCGCCTGGTCTTCATCGAACCTTGGCGTACCCGTTGGTCTGACTTCATTTACCGCCATCTGCACCACGAGCCCTTCGAACCGAATGCAATCGAATGGCGCTTGCCGCCGGGTGGGCCGCTCAGTTCCGCGAATGACGCGCTGCCATGGATCGTGTTTGAGCGCGACCGCGTCCGCTTCGAGCGGAGCCACCCTGATCTGCAAGTCGTGTCGATCGAGCCACTGATGCCTTTGTCTTACCTGGCATCCGGCGGTATCTCAATGAGAGCACTCATGCCCGGCAAGACCTACCGCACCTTCCGCACCTTAGAGCGCCGAGTGCTGCGCGAGCGAGGAGCAATGTTCGCGCTCATCGAAGTCCATCGCCGCCCGCGCTGAACTTGTGCTAGTTCAACGGCACCAGATCGTGAACGAGCATGACGCCGTACTTCGAAGGAGTGCGCGTACACCAGAACCCGCCACCATCAAATGGATGCACACTCAGCACTTCGTCAGAGACAAACACAGGGATGACCTCGCCCGTGACTTTCGAGCGGAGATCCAGCACAGTTCCCGGCGGCAGGCGATCAAGATTCTGCTGGACATAGTAGGACTGGCCACTGAACAACAGCGAGATGTCGGGGTTGCCAAGCTTGCGCCAGTCATCAGGGCTCCCTATACCGAGTTCTGAGCCAACTGAGGCGGTTCCGACGACCTCATATGTCTGGGCTGCTGCACCCGCCTCGCACGATCTCGAGACCTGCAGACTCTGAGTCGGGAGGCGACCTTCACTACCGGCACCGAGCACCAGAGCCCCGACAACACCGCTGATAAGGATTGCTACCCACTTGGGCGAGCGTCGCCATGGAGCCGAGCCTGGAAGAGTGCGCGCGCCCTTTCGCCACGGAAGGCTTGCAAGTCCAGCAATCGCCGCCAAGATGAATGGAATGTTCTGCACTAGGTGACGCTGTGGTTCGTCGTGACCAATAAGTGCAAAGGTGGCTGTAGCTCCGAAGATAGCGATCAGCCCAAGTGCCAGCACATAGGCGATAGTCCGCGGTTGCTGATCCCTGTCGACATCTGATTGAGAACCCTCGATTGGGGGTCCGCGCAAACGTCGCAAACGGAACAAGCCCAAGCACAGCAGAGCCAGCAGAACCCACGAGGCGACCCACACCAATGTGGCACCGGCCGCATAGAGGCCATCCCAGCCATCGAACAGAACTGCGCGGTCCGCAGTGTTCCAGATCTGCCAAGCTGGGGCGAAAGGCGTTGCCCACATTTGGTTGAGATAACCGTCGCTGGCAAGGACACGAAGATTCACAACCATCTGCCGCACGATCGCCTTCGGGTTCGCGCGCATCTGAGTAATTGCCTGGTCTCGCAACAGCTGACCGAACTTCTCCGACTCCAATGCCAGGCAAGGATCGGCAGTCCATTCAGCCGGCCCGGGGCAGCCAACCTCAGGCGCGAATCGCTCATAGGCTGCCTCCCACCCGTCATCCTCAGGCGTGGCCGCGGAGTAGGCAGTAGCCCAGAAGTTGGCGGCATGGCCAGCCTGCGCCCATCCAGCCACTGCCATGATGCGCGGAGGTAACAGCCACATGCCCAGGAAGACCACGGCGATGCCTAGAGCGGCCAGCACCCGCCGGTCTCGACGCCAAGTCAGCACGACAACACCAATAGCCAAGGTCGCAGTGACCACTGCGTTGCCGGGCCGGATTTGAAAGGCGAGAATCGCCGTAGAACCGCCGAGAATCCCCCAGCCAATACGTCGAGTGCGCAGATAGGTCAAGACGGCTGCCGCCGATACAAAGGACAGCCACAGGGTCTGGGCTTCCGGGCCAAGGTATGTGCCATAGGACAGAACCGGCCACAGGCTCAGGGCATAGACGAGCAGTATGCCGATGCGCCCCACGGGCATTGATCGAGCCACGGCTACGAGGAACCACCAAAGTGCCACACAAACGACGAGCAGCTGGATGAGGACAACCGCAGCCATGCTTTTGGGGGCCAACAAGAACAACGGGGATTGCGCCACGATCGTCAGCGGTCGGCGCAGGCACCAGGCCAAGTTGTATGACTCATCTCCACCAGCCAGCGCGCTTGCGCAGGAAGCCCAGATATTGCTGTCAGACAGTGGCACCGTGCTGCCCAAAGTCATCGAGTAACCAAGGGCCACGGATTGCGCAACAATCACCAGGAATACCGGGATCAGACAGAGCCAACCCAGTGTGACCGCAGTGAAGTTCGCGCGCCGCGCGCGCTCAGGAACAGAGACTTCGGGTTCTACCGGATTGCCAACAATGCTCACTTGTTGAACACCAATGTGGTTGGCGGACAGTTGAAGAGTTGATATGTACCAACGCTCTTGCCCGACATTGGCTTGCATTCGGCGCGCACATGCGCCAGCGATTCCTGGCCCCACGGATCTGTCGGGTCAGTCTTGGTTGCCACGATCAAGTCAGGTCCGGCGAGCTCGGCGGCGTTCAACGGGAATCGGTTGTAGCGATTGGTGATAGTGCGCAAGCGCATACCTGATGCATAGCCCACCGGGATCACGTCGTAATACGAGCCAAAGACATACCCGGCACCAGAGTCGACCAACGCATCGGCAAGGGCTTGCTCACTCGTCATTGCGTCGACTTTCGCATGGAACCGTTCGAGGACGTTGGAGTAGAAGCTTGAGTTGTGCGTGATGGTCGAGACAGCCATGATCGCGATCGCTGCAGCTGCAAAGGCAGTGCCGAGCCAGTGAATGCGAAACATCGTTGGCAGGGCGCCAACTGAGAGCCACAGCAAAATGCCAAGGCCCGAGCTGTAGATCCACACCGGATCAATGAAGGTGATGAATCCGAACATCGTGATCATCGCGACGGTCCAGGCCATGGCCACCGCTACCGCGATGCTCGGCCTGGTGCGAGAGAGCACTGCGCGTACGAGACCAACTACGGCTGTGATCAGGATTGCCAGCACCAGAAGCCACATCAGGGCGGATTGCCAGCGCCCAATCACTGCGTCAGTCGAAGGCGCCACGCCAAAGCCGTATGGCAGCAGAGCCGTCATGTAGTCGGGAATGCCATCCAGCCCCAGGATGGATGCGCCCATCGAGCGGTAGTAGCCCGTTGCGATGAAGGCTCCGTGCGAGGGATCCCAGGTGTTGATGCCCGCGTTCACGACATAGCTGATTGCAGCAGGCAGGACTCCTAGCGCGCCGCCTACTGCCGTCAGGAGCAAGGTCGAAATCGACCAGCGTGAGCGCAGCAGCACGAGTGCGATCATCGGCGCGATCAACAAGATGATCGCCGGGTGGGCGTAAAAGCCCAAGCCCAGGAGCAGACCGGCCAGCAGCGGCCATCCCACCCAACGCATCGCAGCTGGCTCCGCGCCCGGCGTTTGGAGTACCGAGGCCAGCACCAGGGCTCCGGCCGTCACGAGGAGCCAAGCCATGTCCCAGTTCGGTTGCAGCCACCAGACGCCAACGGTGTTCCCTTGCGGCCCAAGCAGGCCGTGCAAGATCGTCGGTCCCACCGCAACGGCAGCCAGGAAGGCCCAGCGGGCAGCTTTTGGGAACAGCGCAAGGAAGAGTCGCGCCACCAGAAAACCGGTCACAAATGCCAGCAAGGGTCGAACGGCGGCGTTGGCGAAGTAGTTGCCGGGCGACAGCCATTCGGCCAGCAAAGTGGCCGGATATTCCAGCGGGCCGCCGTGCTTTTGCCCAGGGAATGCCAGCACTATGCGCGGATCGGCGAGCACCGATTGGGCCTGAATCCCATCCGCCAGAATGTCCTGGTTTGGGATGACTGTCAGCCATCCCAGGAAGGCCCAGCCAAAGCAGAAGAGCCCAGCTGTCAGTGAAAACCACTGCTGGCGGATCCACTTCACGAGCGGTCCTGGATCTGCACCGCCGTAGTCTCACAGACTCAGGTCCGCAAACGGCCATCCACACCCAGGATTGGCAGCCTTGACTATGGGCTGCACAAGGGCGCATTCACCCACGTTCCGGCGATATGCTCCGCTGCCAATTCACTCTGCAGATCGGGAACCGTCATGACAACTGTGGCCGTGGAAAATGAAGCGCAGGCGGTGCTGCATCAAGCACTCGAATGCCTGATCAAGGGCTCACCCAACCCGATCACCGGACCTCGCACCGCCAGTTGGTCTGAGCGCAGCGTCGAGGTGCCGTGGGTTGCCGGCCACCTCACCGATGCCGAGCGGCTGCTGGACGTGGGCTACGCGATGGCCCCGCCAGAGTGGATGGGTGTGCTCCTGGCCACCCAGGACCGCGGCACGGCGCTGACCGGCATCGACATTGTCGATCCTCAGCGAGTACGCACACGCTATCCAGCAGAGATGGTCGAGAAAGTGCTGGCAACGACTGTGCGAGTCGAGAGCATTCTGGACGCGCAGCCGAGCGACGGGACCTTCGACACCATTACCTGCGTCTCGACCTTGGAGCACATTGGCTTTGACATTGCCACGCCTCCGGAGACGACTGACACTGCCTACGTGCGAGCTGCACGCGCCGAGGACGCACTGGCCACCCGCGATCCGCAAACGGATCGCAACTTTCTCGACGCAGTGGCTCGCTTGCTGGCTCCCGGCGGATCACTGCTGCTCTCAGTCCCCGCAGGTCGAGGTGGGGCGATCTTGCATCAGGATTCGTTGGGACTGTTCACGTATCAATTCGAGTACGGCCCGGCAGACTGGCAAGCCGTGACCTCGGACTCTCGCTTCGAATTGGCACTTGAGGCCTTCTTCCGCCATGACGAAGCAGCAGGCTGGGAGGAAGTCGGCTCCTTCGATCAGCTGACGGGCCAATCCAGCGCCATGAGACCCTTTGCCACGGCCTGCGCCATGGCGCGCATGACCCTCCGCTAGTCGTCCGATACAGGGAGCACTGATGTCCAGAAGTCTCGAGAATGCCTCGATCCTCGTCACTGGGGGAACCGGCTCCTTCGGGCGTGCCTTCTTGGACACCGTGCTCACTGAACACTCACCGCGCAGAGTGGTGATCTTCTCCCGTGACGAGTTGAAGCAATACGAGATGCGCCAGATCTGGGGAGATGACCCTCGGGTTCGATTCTTCATCGGCGACATTCGCGATCTGGATCGACTCACGCTGGCCCTGCGCGGGGTGGACATCGTCATCCATGCGGCTGCGCTCAAGCAGGTCGACACGGCCGAGTACAACCCGATGGAGTACGTCAAGACCAACATCCTTGGTTCAGAGAACGTGATCCAGGCAGCCATGGCAGCCGGCGTGAAGAAGGTGGTGGCCCTATCGACTGACAAGGCCTCCTCCCCGGTGAATCTCTACGGAGCCACCAAGCTCACCGCCGACAAGCTCTTCATCTCCAGCAACCACTACGCCGCCGCGTGGGGGACGGTCTGCTCGGTAGTCCGGTACGGCAATGTCATGGGCAGCCGCGGTTCAGTGATCCCGCTGTTTCGCAGACTGGCCGCCGCTGGAATGCCCCTGCCGGTGACCGACACGCGCATGACTCGCTTCTGGATCACTCTTCCCCAAGCCGTGCAGTTCGTGCTTGATTGCCTCGACGACATGCAGGGCGGCGAACTCTACGTACCGCGAATCCCGAGCATGCATGTCGTTGATCTCGCAGAAGCCATCGCGCCGGGCACTGACCTTGTCGAGGTCGGCATCCGACCAGGCGAAAAGCTGCACGAGGAGATGATCTCCACCGAGGATTCAAGGCGCACTCTGCTGCAAGATGGCCGATACGTCGTACTGCCGACTCTGGCTGGCTGGGGCTTCACTCCTCCGGCAGGAGAGCCCGTTGCCGATGGATTCAGCTACACCTCTGAGTCCAATGATCTGTGGCTGAGCGCCGAACAATTGCGCAAGCTCATCGGACAACTCCACGACTGACGACGCAGATATGGTGCATGGCGTGCCGCGCATCCTGAGCTTGCTGCGAGACCGAGCTGCGTATGCATGGTTGGCCTTCGTCATCCCCGCCATTGCCATCTTCGGTCATGCGCTTGCTCCCGGAACTGCGGTGTTCAAGGCGCAGGATCTTGGAGTCGTACTCGCGATCATCCTCAGCGCGGTCGCCGTGGGTGCCTGGCTGCCCTATCGAGCTCAAGCTCGTTCTCCCCGTTTGGTTGCCATCACAATCGCGCTCATTCTGGTGGCGTGGCTGGTACAGGTTCTTCGCATTCAGCTCGATGGCGCCCTCTTCAACGTCACCACCTTCTGCCTGCCGCTGCTCCTGCTTCTCCTCGCGCTCAAACCCCCGTCCGCCAGCGATATGCGCCTCGCGGGGCTCTTCCTCTTCTACGCCGTTGCGATCATCGCCTTGGTGAGCCTCCCGCTGGAATTCCTTGGACTCATGCCGAGCGGTTTCGAGGGAGCAGACAATGGCGTCTGTCGCCTGTCGGTGTTCTGCGATCTTCTGAACAATCTGAACCGCTGGGCTGGCCCATTCGGCAGCGTCAATTACGCCGGTCCTATGGGTGCGCTCCTCATCGTCTACGGAGCCGCCCAGCGACGGACGCATGCGTGGATCCTGGTGAGCACTGGGGTGCTCGTGATGTTGCTGAGCCAAGGACGCACCGCAATCTTCGCCGCAGTGGCGGGCCTTGCGATCATCATCCTGTGGGGATCGCGGGTTTCACGTTCACCGAACCGCCGAAACATTCGGGCGCTCACGCTGTCCGGCCTAGTGGCTGTGGGCGTGCTCTACATCGTTGCCATCGATCCGACTCTCAACGGCCGAGTTGCAATCTGGGGCGATCTGCTCGGGCTTTGGCGGAACAAACCGTGGACCGGCCTGGGCACCTCAGGCATTGTCGAGAATGTGGAGCAGAGCAACGGCGTCGGCATGGCTCTGCACGCACACAGTGTTGTGCTGGATCAACTCGTCCGGTGGGGTCCCGCGCAAGCACTGCTCACCGTGGTCATCCTTGTGCTGATCGTGATTGCGGCCGCACGCGCACTCCCTTTAGCCGGACCCGGTCCGCTCGCAGTCAGCATTGCGGTCATCGTTGCCGGCCTCGTGGAGACCATGCATGACTGGACCTACTGGTCCATCATCGTCGCGATGCTGGTCTGGACGCTGGTCTCATGGGTGCACGACCAATCAGATCCTCGGATCGGCGTCAGCTCCGCAGAGTGAACAGCGGTACAAGAGTGTCGCACTCGAGTCGCGCAGCAACATCGCCGTCATCAAGTGCGGTCGTGATGATCTCCAGAGTCTGGGCGTAGACCTTTGCGACATGCGCAATGTCCTCATCGGTGAACGCAGTGGTCACATCATGCGTCCCGAGCACGAGGACGCCTCGGCGCAGGGTCTCCTGAAGGAACAAGGTTTTAACCTCATTGAGGGTGTCGGGGTTCTCGATCTTCCACTTCAAGAAGGCCCAAGCCGGATGGCCAGTGAATTCAAGGACTTCGCGCGACTCAGGCGAGCGCGCTTCATCAATGGCCAGCACAAGTCGTTCGCCGATGTCCGCCATCATCTTGGTCGGTTCACCGGTGGCCATGCGCGTGAGCACGATGCTTGCCGCGGCAAGCGAGAGGGTCTCGCCGCCGTAGGTGCCTGAGAAGAAGATGTCCTCCATCAGCATCATCAGATCGTGGCGGCCCATCACCGCTGACAGTGGGAAGCCGTTGGCCAGACCCTTGCCGAAGGCTGCAAGATCTGGAGTCACGCCGAAGTACTCCTGCGCTCCGCCCGGGGCGAAACGGAAGCCGGTGAGCATCTCGTCGAAAACCAGCACGATGCCGTGGCGTCGCGTAAGTTCACGCACGCCCTCGAGGTATCCGGCGTCGGGGAAAGTCGAAGTCATCGGCTCCATGATGAGCGCCGCGATGCCTTCTGGCAGCTGCGCGATGAGCTCTTCGATCGCTGCCAGATCGTTGTACGGAACAGCATGAGTCAAAGCTTGAGTGGCAGCCGGCACGCCAAGACTGCGCGAAGTGCTGCCGATATACCAGTCCTGCCAACCGTGATAGCCGCAGACGATCACATGGTCGCGACCAGTGGCAGCACGAGCCAATCGAATGGCGGCCGAGGTCGCGTCGGTGCCGTTCTTGGCGAAGCGCACCATCTCAGCGCACGGGATGAGATCGACCAGCTGTGTTGCAACCTGCTCTTCAAGCGGATGCGACAGCGACAAGGTGACGCCATCGGCCAACTGTCGGATCACGGCGTCAGCAATCTCCTGATCGCCATAGCCGAGCACAACGGCGCCCAGCGAGCTGACGAGATCGACGTACTCATGTCCGTCGATGTCCCAGGTATGGCAGCCATGGGATCGCACTGCGAACAGGGGAGCTGCGCCTGCTGGATATTGCGTACGCGATTTGCTGAAGGTCTGGGCACCCAAGGGAATCACCCGTTCGGCGCGCATCAACTGCTCGATCGATCCTGCGTATCGCTGCACGAGTTCACGCATGCATGGCTCCGGTGTCCAAGCCGATGAGTGCCGCATTGCGGACTTCGTCGGCGCTTGTGCGCACGAGGGCGGGACGCTCCTCGAGCAGTTGCAGAATCTCATTCAGGTCAAAGTTCGGATTTGCGGGGTAAAGAGCGGCGTACACCGCTTCTACAAATGCAAAGTCTTCAGGCGTATCAACAGTCCAACGCAGATGCGACAGATCCTGCTCGTACCGCACATTGCTAAGCGTGAACTGATCGGCTCGCCGATACACACCCAGGGTCACATGCTCGTGCTCGGCTGCATCGTCGCTGTGCGAAGCCACAGCAAGCAGGGCTGAGGGGCGCACTACTTCAACATCGAGACCATCGGGATATGTGGCCTGCAAGGTATTCGAGCAGTAGTCAACCCCCGACGACAGGAAATCTTCGATCACCCGATCAATCACCACTGGAGAAGTCAACGGGCAGTCAGCAGTCAGCCGCACAACAGTGTCAGGTTGAAATTGCTCGATCACCGCGGCGAAACGTGCAAGAACATCTTCAAGAGATCCGCGAACAACCGGCACTCCCAAGGTCGCCGCGTATTCGACCAGTACATCGTCGGCCGGATCAGTGGATGTGGCGATCACGAGCTCGTCGATGAACTGTGCTCGGCGAATGCGCTCGATCTGGCGGCCGATCATCGGCTCGCCAAGCAACGGTCGCATTACCTTTCCAGGAAAGCGGGTAGAGGACATCCGCGCCTGGAGCACTGCGAGGGTTGACACCCAATGATTCTGACAGAATTCACCGATTCCAGCGACGTGGGTCAATGAGATCCGTGTCGTCGGTGGCCAATTCCTCCCATTGACGAAGAGTTGAGGCCTCATGCCAGGCGCGCCCGATTTCGGCGAGTTCTGTCGCACTGGTGACACCGACAACGACTTCATCTGCCCATGGAATCTGATGGACGAAGGCCAGGCAGGCCTCAAGTGGCGAAAGACCCGCACTCGCACACCAATGGTGAAAGCGCAGTACATCTGGGTGTCGGGCAAGTGCTGACTCGTGATCAGGAGCCAGCAGCAGGCCCTGGAGGAACACACTTCGCAATTGCACTCGCGTGCCACCAGAGTGCAACTGCGTCATCAACTCAAGGCGCAGCAAGCGTTGATCCAGCACACTCATTGGCACCTGCACGACGTCGAGGACGGCGAAATGCTGTTGCGAACGAACAAGGTCTTCTGAGTCATAGGCCGAGATGCCGATGCGCGAGGTCAGACCCGTTGCCTTGAGCTCAGCCAACTCGCGAGCAGCCACTTCCGACTGAACTTCGTCCAGACTCGCCCAGTCATGAACGAGTACTGTCCCCACCGAATTCAGCCCCAACTCAAGCAGTGAAGCCTCAAGCTGTTCGCGGATCGGCAAGTCAGCGCTCTGTCCGGCAATCACCTTGGTCGTCACGGCAAGTTCCTGCGCCCACGGCCTCAAGCGACTTTGCGCTGCGCCATATCCCTGCGCGGGATTGCTCGTTCGGTGGGTATCAACCGACGCGATGCCCAGGGCTCGCGCCTCTTCAACGATGGCTGCGATCACCTCATCATCAAGGAAGCCAACGCTGTTCGTCAGTCCATAGTCCGCACCCCATTGCGCAGTCCCCAGCGAGAGCCCCATTCGGGCACTCTAGGACGAAGTGTGCTCAGCATCGGTGAAGGCCTTGGTGTCTACACTCGCTGACCATGCAGACCTGGCTCGTCACAGGAGCACGCGGCTTCCTTGGAAGGAATGCCGGGGCTTATCTGCGCACGCGAGTACATGCGATCGGACAAGTCCGTCAGCAGCAGGCCACCGATCTCTACGAGCAACTCCTGCCAGTGGATCTGCGCGATACCGAGTCAGTTGGTGGTCTTGTGCGAGCGACCCGACCTGATGTCGTGCTGCATGCAGCGGCCATCTCAGGGCATGAGAAAGCCGATGCTGACCGCGAGCAGGCCGAGGCAGTCAACGTGCACGCCACCGCAGAGATTGCCCGTGCCTGCGCCGACATTGGCGCGCGTCTTATTTACATCTCAACTGACTCGATCTTCAACGGAAAGACCGGGAACTACAGCGAGGAGGACGTGCCCGAGCCCTTCTCCTGGTACGGAGAATCCAAGCTGCAGGGTGAGAACTACGTGCGGGATCTTGTCGCCAACCACCTCGTGGTGCGCACCAACTTCTTTGGCTGGAGCGAGACAGGTCGCAAGTCTGTGCTCGAGTTCTTTGTGAACTCTTTGCGCGCACACACGAATGTGCGCGGCTATCCGGACTTTGTGGTGACCTCCATGTATGCGCAATCGCTGATGGACGCGATCTGGCGGCTTAGCGAACTAGGTGCGAACGGAACCGTCCACATCGCATCCAGCGATGCCCGCTCGAAGTACGAGTTCGGGGTATCCGTCGCTGAGCATTTCGGACTTGATCGCGAGCTCATTGCCCGTGAAGGGCCACCGGCCGATGCGCACAGCACTTCACGGGCTCGCAATCTTTCGCTCAATACTTCCAAGGCCGCAGCACTTCTCGGAGCACCACTGCAGACCCAGGCCGACGGAATCAAGCAAGCCGCGCTGGAGGAGTTGGCTCTGGCTCCACTGATCCGCACTTAGCCGCTGCCCAACATCGTGCTCAGTGCGCCGAAGTGCGTTCCTTGATCGCGGCCTTGGCCCAGGCCAAATAGCGCATTCCTGTGAAGGAGGCCAGAAATGGTGCTGCGTATACGGCTTCAGCCGGACTCAAGCGCGTCAATGGCTCCACGAGATCCACCTTCAGTGGGTGCGCAGCGGACTGGAGTCGGCGAGTGACTGGCCATCCACTTTTCACTCCCCGCGAGTAGATCTCATGATCGGAGATGCCATACATGCGACAGCGCACGGCGATCTCCTCCCACGAGGTCTTTCCTAGTTCTTGGACGGCAGCAGTTGAGATAGCAAAGCGCGCTCCGAACTGCGCCGCCCATCGCTCACACAACTCAGAATCATCAGAGAAACGTGTGGTGCTGTCGTAGGGGTTCGCGCGGAGCAAGTCACCCAGAAACAGCGTTGGAGTTCCAATGACCAACGAAGGCCCCGGCACGAATCGTCCTTTGCGCCACGCATTCAAACCTCGCGCTGAGTAGCTCGCACCTGCGATCTCAGTTCGCGCACTCACCCCCTGCACGTCAAGTTTCATCAGATCATCGATCATCAGCTGAAGTTGGTCGGCCGCGATGACATTGTCCGAACCCATGTTGAGCACTAACGCGCGAGTGCTCTGCGCGATGCCGACATTGCGCGCATTGCCAAGCCCAGAACCCGGATCGCTCAACACCTGATCTGCGACTGACTCTGCGATCTCTTGAGTGCCGTCAGTGGAATGCGCATCGACGACGATGAGCTCACCAACGCCAGCAGCACGCAGTGAGGCGAGGCACTGAGCAATCGAAGTGATCGAGTTCATCGTGCACACGACAGCCGAAACATCGCTTGGCGCGTACATCGACATGCGCTACAGCCCTAGAAGTCGGGCTTGACGATCGAAATCGGAAATGCTCGCGCGTACTTCGTCGAAGGTTCCACGAGCCACGATGCGACCACCTTCGAGATAGATCACCTGATCGGCATGCCTCACTGTTGCCAGTCGATGCGCCACAGTGATCGTGGTGACTTCGCCCTCGAGTTCTTCCATCGTCTTCATGATCGACTGCTCAGTCTCGGCGTCAAGAGCACTTGTTGCTTCGTCGAGCACCAGCAGTTTAGGGCGGGTGTAGAGCGCGCGTGCGATGCCAAGCCGTTGGCGCTGACCGCCGCTGAGTCGAAACCCGCGCTCGCCGATCATCGTGTCCAGACCCTCGCGATTCTGAACAAGGAAAGTGTCAA
Source organism: Actinomycetota bacterium (assembly GCA_030650795.1). Lineage (NCBI taxonomy): Bacteria > Bacillati > Actinomycetota > Actinomycetota bacterium. Next base: position 199,179 of record JAUSDJ010000040.1, on the reverse strand, counting down.
GGTGAGCGCGCTTCAGCGCCTCCCAGACCAGTTCATCGTCGATGGCATCCGCGGGCAGCCCCAGTGCTACGTTCTCGCGCACCGAACCGGCAACGAGCGCTACCGATTGCGGCACATAGGAAATCGCGCCCGGCCAACGGTCGATTGCCTCGCGTGGACTCAAGCCACTGATCGTCACTTCACCAGAATTTGGATGCATGACCCCGAGCACCACATCGGCCAGAGTCGACTTGCCTGCTCCTGTTGAGCCGACAAAGGCCACCGAAGTTCCGGCCGGAACTTCGCAGCTGACTTCGATGAGCGCTGGCTCAAGTGAATCGAGATAGGTGAGCGTTGCGGATTCGACTACGACACGGCCATTGAAGTCCGGGTAGCCACCGAGAACGTGCTCGTGAATCTCGGCTGCAGAAATCCGCACGCCGGAGGTTTTGTGGCCAGCGGCGATGGGGCGCTTGAGAAAATCAACCATGAAGAAAGTCGGCTGGGCCTGCACAGCAGCATTGCGAATGGTGATACCCGCACCCTGCACCCGCAGCAGAGCCGGCACGATGCGCGAGCCAGCGGCAAGGAACAAGGCAACAGTTGATGCCGCCGCGCTCCAGTCTTTGGTCACGAACTGAACGACGGCCAGGATCAGCACTCCAATGTAGAGCGATGCCTCAAGCACATACTTGGGAATCTCAAGGATGAAGGACGAGGTGGAACTGGCCATGGCATACCTGCCGACCAAGGATTCGTATCGATCGACGTAGAACTCGCGTCGGTTCAGCACAGTCGACTCTCGGTAGGTGGCCAATGCCTCGGACACGGCCGTCAAGGTGTCGATTGAGGCATCCGTCATCACTTGCGCATTGCGAGCCGACCAATTGCCGAGTAATCGATGCATCAGCAGCACGACGCCACCGAACAGGCCAAGACAGATGAGCGTGAGCCACGGGTCGTAGAACAACAGGCTGACGCCGACGATCGAGAACAGAAAGATCTCGGCGGCAATAGTGATCGCGGAACCCAACAAGGAGACTGTTGCGGCTCCGACCCCGCTGCCCAGTCCGTACATCGCCTCTGGCGTTGTCCACCGCTGAACGTCGGCGAGCGGGCGGCTCAGGAAATCTCGAGCCAGACGCGCTGACACTTCGGACTGCTGGTGGGCAAGGAAGCGGATGATGCGTCGGGACAGCAAAGCTGACAACACCGTCTTGAAGACCAGGATGAATACGGCGGACAGTGCGATCACCACGGACACTTGCGAGACAGTTGGATTATTGATCCCAAACCAGCTCAGAAACTCGATGAGCCAGCCCGGAATGTTTGCCACAGAGATACCCGAAACGGCCACCGCGGCAAGCAGCCCAATAAGGGCAATTCCGATGAGATCAAGCAAACCGAGCGAGATCTGGATTCCGGCGGCGACATACAGCAGCCGGCGCTTGCCAGCTGGCAGCAGGCGCACTGCTCTTCGAACTGAAGGAACGACTCCAGGGCTTTGAAAGTCCACAACATTCAAGCCCCGATGGGGCACGTCCGGTTCCTGCGTCTCCAAGGGATCCGGGTCAATCACGACCGCTAACCTACCTTCACATTCATCAATCACCCGTTTGGAGTGGACGCGTGACGGCCCTGTTCATCGGAGTGGTGAGCCATCCGGCTTCTCGCTTCGCTGCGAGCACCGGGGCCGAGGGACTCGGGCGCTCACTCGCCTCTCGCCTAGCCGAGCGGGGAGTCCAGACAGTGCTTGAAGTCAACATGAAGAACGCCTACGAGGCCTCGATGCTGGCACTCGACGGTCCGGCTGTGGCTCGCTCGCTGACCGCCCAGCTCCGGGTGGAGCGCCATTGGCAGGCCTTCCTGCGCGATGGCTGGGACTTTGGCCGAATCGTGCGGTCTTCCGGTGCGCGAGCGCAAAGGCGAGTGCGAGAGTGGATCCGTTTCCTTCGCCCCTGGCATGGCAAACATCACGACTCCCCTGGAGCGCGACGAATCATGCGACTGATCAATATCGAGCTGTCGCATTTTGCGCTCATCCGCGCTGCAGTGGCCTCCGGCGCGGAATGGACCCTGATCATCGAGGATGACGCCTCAAGCGCGGATCTTGATGACTGCGCGAACGGCCTTCTTGGCCTCATGAATCAGGGCCCGCGACAGCCGGCCTACGTCAATGTCTCTCAGTCGTTCAGTGCCTCAGACCTGCACATCAGCCATCTGCTCTCCCCGGTGGCCGGTGTCCATTGGCAGGGCAGCTCTGCCCGGCAACTGATGGCATCCAGCAAGCCGGTCACCAACACCGTCTGCGCGATCCTGTACCGCACGTCCTTTGTCAAAGAGCTGCTCGAGGTCACCGACTCGCTTCCGATCGATCCGGTCATCCCAATCGACTGGAAGATCAATCTCGCACTCATGTTCATGTTCGAGCGGGACGCGCTCGTTGCTGGAGATTGTTGGACTGTGATGCCCGCCCCCATAGACCAGCTTTCGATGAACGCTCAGAGATAATGGCTTCGTGAAGCGGTACGAGCAGGTCGTCAACGGGCTCGCACGCAAGGTAGGTCTTCAAATCTCTCGCGTCGGCAGTGATAACAACCGACTTCCAGTTGAAGCCTCAACTCTTGATGCCGCTCTCATCGCTCAAGTGCGCCCATATTCGATGACGAGCGCCGAGCGGCTGTGGAGCTTGATCAATGCCGTGCGCTACGTGACTGATCAGGACATCCCAGGTGACTTCGTTGAGTGTGGGGTCTGGCGCGGCGGCAGCGTGATGGCGATGGCTCTGGAACTCAACAATCTCGGCGTCACCGATCGCCCCTTCTGGCTGTACGACACTTTCGCCGGCATGACAGCACCAACCGCAGAAGACGTTGAAGCAGGCACCGGAGTGAGCGCCGCCGACATGCTCGCATCTACGCCCGTGGATGACGGCAACAACGTGTGGTGCATCGCAAATCGCGTCGATGTTGAAGCGAATCTGCGCACCACCGGCTACCCAATGGAGCGGTTCACTCTTTGCGAGGGCGATGTGCGCGACACCTTGCAGACCCAGTTGCCTGAGCAGATTGCCCTCTTGCGCCTGGACACCGATTGGTATGAATCCACCAAACTCGGTCTCGAAGTGCTCTACCCCCGGCTAGCTGTTGGCGGAGTCTGCATTCTTGACGATTACGGCCACTGGCAAGGAGCCCGAACTGCAGTGGACGAATACTTCGCTGCACTAGGGCATCGGCCGTACATGCATCCAATCGACTACTCGGGTCGTGTCTTCATCAAGAGTGGATGACGAGGTGTCTGACCAGCCATGGCTCAGCATCGTCACCGTCGTCAAAGACGCTCCAGAAGATTTCGCCCGCAGCCTGGCTTCCCTTTCGACTCAGGATCTGAGCGGTGTTGAGTACCGCGTGATCGACAGTTCGGCGGACACCGAGCTCGTGCCCGCAATGCTCGAGGCTGCGAGCCTGGAGCCTGAGTACACATGGACCTCACCCGCTGGCATATACGCAGCAATGAATCTGGGCTTGGCACAAGCACGGGGTCGATATATCTACTTTCTCAATGCCGGAGACGAACTGCTTGCCGATGTGCTTGGCAAGGTGCGTGCGATCGCCACGAGCGCTGATGCCAGGTGGCTCATTGGCACCGTGGAAGTCGTTGCTACCAATGGTTCTTCGGTCATCACCCCAGTATGGGATTTCGCAGCAGAACAGCGATCGCTCTTTGCCCGCGGCAAGTTCGCGCCACATCAGGGAACCTTCGCGTCCGTGCACGATCTACAGCGGGTTGGTGGATTCGATTCCAGCTTTCGCATTGCAGCCGACTACGCGGCTTTTCTACAGCTCAGCAAGAAGAGCGCTCCGGTCATGATCGATTTCCCGATCGCACGTTTTCATGAAGGCGGCCTATCCACAAAGAGCTGGCAGGAATCCTTTCGTGAATTCCATCGGGCCCGCCGCGAGATTCTGATGCCTCGCGGTACTGCGGCGGCTCGCGAGCTCTTCGCCACGGGTCGACAGTTTCTGGCCGTAGGCATCTATCGCAACTTCTGGTCAAGGGTCGTGCGTCATGATCCGTGAGCTCTTCTATGCCTTCGCCGTCGTGCTGTTGCAAACAATCTCCGGTGCCTACTTCTGGCAACTCGTTCGTCGCGGTCGCGCACATCTCATTGAGAGTCTCGGTGCCGGCCTGGCCGTCGGCACGGCCACCGCTTCCTTGAGTGGCGTGCTGCTGTGGCAGTGGCTGCCGCTCTGGGGCTGGGCGCTGCCCTCAGTGCTCGCTCTGCTCATCGCCATCGGCCTGCAGTTGCGCTTTGGCAACTATCTGGGGACTCGATCTTCGGATGCGCCCTCGGACTTGCCCCGAAGTCGGCTATCGATCGATCGCTCCTCCTTGGTCGCCCTGGTCATCGCGCTCGGCCTGGGGGCCATCGCCCTGGTGTCGAGCATTGGGTCCTATCCCCTCAACTGGACCGGAACTCTGGGCTCGTATCACCCCGACATGCTGTTCTTCGAGGCGCTTTCCACCTCACTTGCCCATTTCGGCTCATCGGACAGCATCTTCATGGCCGGTGCTGAGATTCGCTATCACTGGCTGACCTACGCATGGTCTGGTCAAATCTCGCAAATCGTTGATGCACAGCCGTTCTTGGTGCTCACCCGCGTGCTTCCCGTCACGGCCCTGGTCGGCGCGGTGCTCATCTGCGTTGCTTGGACTCGCCGGCTCACGACAAATCGCTGGGCCCCCACGATCGCCGCGGTGCTCATCGTGACGGGCGGCTACGTCGGGGCTACCTACGGAACAATTCTGAACTTCGACTCCCCCTCACAGCAATTGGCAACGGTCTGGGTGCTCGCGCTGTGCTTGGCCCTGTGGCAGGTTGCCGCCAGCAACGAAGACTCACGCTTGGCTTTGCTGTTGCTCGCCATCCTTGGCCTCTCGGCTGCGGCAACTCTGGGCAAGGTGAGCACCGGCATCGTGGCGCTGGCAGCCTGGGGCTTGGTGGCCGTGGTGGCGTCGGTTCGTCGGGAGGCATGGGCGGCTCGAGCCTGGGCTGCTATGGCCGCTGCCGGAATCGGCGCTGCTCTGGTCTATTTCGCCTTCATCTCAGGTTCGGCTGAGGGTGGCGGATTGGGGCTGGGCAGCCTCTTGAACAAGGCCTCGTCCGTTCAAGGGCTGAACCCGACAGACGCCCGCATGGGGATCGTCCTGGGCACCGGCTTCCTGGTGCTGGCAATGTCCGCCCGCTGGATCGGGCTGGTCTGGCTCCTAGGCAGCCGCTCCAGCCGCTGGCAACCCGCAACAGTCTTTGGGCTGGGCCTGGTGATCGTCAGCATCGCTTCAGTACTACTGATCAGTGGCGGCCTCAACGACACCTGGTTCGCCCTCGCGGCATCGGCGCCTTTGTCGATCATTTCGGCAGTGGGCATCGCCCACGTCCTGCCGTCGATAGCCCCGCGAATGCGCTGGGTGCCGACTTGGCCGATTGCCGCAGCGATCGCGGTCGGCGTCCTGGCCTCGGTTCTCATCGCCTGGATCTGGACATTCGGCCCGGGGCAATCGCCATTCCTGCGCTGGGCAGGTCCGCTGACTGCCTTCCTGCTGGCCTTCGCCGGCGCCTTCCTCATCGCTTCCATTTGGCGATCGCAGAGCGGCAACCACTTCGCGCGCTTTGTCATCGCAATCAGCCTGGTGTCTTTGACGGTGATGGCCGCCGGTGCGCGCGTGCTCGGGGTGTCCTCATCATCATTTGGCATTCAAGCCCAGGGTGGCATCAGCAGCTCGGAGTTCGTGCCGATCACGCCATTCATCATCGCCAAGGATCTCGTCCCCGTCACGTCGTGGACCGACCATGAACGCGAGGCAGGGAGGTGGCTTGACGTACATGCGGAGGAACGCGATGTGGTAGCCACGAACATCACCTACAGCCCTTTGGTGCCAGCGCTCGCGGGTCGACGCACCCTGATGTCCGGCATTCAGTACCAGGCTCCCTACGGGAGACCCTCGATGCTTCAGAGCATCATGGATAGAGAGATTCTCTCCCTCGATTTCGTCAACAACCCAGGAGTGCAGACAGCATTGAATTTGTGCAATTCCGCAGTTACCTGGGTGTGGATCGATCCACACCGAACTCCAACGCGCAATTGGGCACCATTTGCCAGCATCGAATTCAATTCCCCCGATGCGATCATCGTGAAGCTCGATACGTCAGACTGCTGAGATCCGCTTCGCACGTCGCTGCACTTCACGCGCCGCCATTCGCGTGGCAAATCGCACGGGTGGCTCCCAGACCCAGGCGAACCGGCGAACACCAGGTGACAGGGCAGCCCGCTTTGCTCGCTCGGACTCCTTGATGTTGGTGCCGCGATCATCAACAGTGAGCGAGTCCGGATGCCAGCGGAATGCCGAGACAACCGAAGGCAGCTGCGTGAATGCTCCGAGCTTCTTCATCTTGAGCAGCAGATCAAGATCGAAGGCCAGCCGATAGCTCTCATCAAGCCCACCGACCTGTTTCCACGTCGATGAGCGCACCAGCATGCCCGGCTGTGGAATGAGATCTGGGCCCCACGAAAGCACCCGCGGAGCCCACTTGCCCGCTTTGCTGATCCACAGCTCGCGTCCTTGCGGATCGATGTAGCGACAGGAACCAAAGGCCAGTACCGCCTCTGGATTCGCGTCGAGCGCTGCCACAGTCGACTCAAGCGACCCGGGCTCGAGCAGATCATCGTCATTGAGCCAGTTGAAGTACTCGTGGTGCGCCTTGAGTTCGTGAGCTCCCAGGTTGATCGCGCCGGGCAGCGAGCCCGGATCTGCAAGCAGCGCAATTCCATACTCCCGAGCAAGCTCCTGCACGGTCACCGAATCCAGTGGGGCGACCATCACGACATCGCTGGCCACACTCTGGGCGCGAATCGAATCCATGGTCTGGCGCAGGAACTCGGGGCGCTGCCCAAGCGTGGCCACAACGATCAACACTCGTGGCTCACTCATGATCCCGGTAGTCTAGGGAGCCTCATCTGCTGGCTTTGGAGCGTGCGTGGAGCAGGAATCTGATCCGGCGAATATCGCCGAAGGTCGGTTCATGCACGACCTTGCCAAGCGGCTCTGGGACTTTCCGCGCAGCCTCACCGGCGATGGAGTGCGCGCCACCTTCGAGGTCCTGCGCGAACAGCTCCCCGAGCTCACCGTGCATGAGGTTCCAAGCGGAAGCAAGGTCTTCGACTGGACCGTGCCCGATGAGTGGAATATTCGCGAGGCATATCTCATCGGTCCCGATGGCCACCGAGTCATCGACTTCGTATTCAGCAATCTGCACGTGGTCGGCTACTCAGACCCAGTCGATGAAGTTCTTACTCTTGAGGAGCTGCAGCCACATCTGCATTCAGATCCTGAGCACCCCGATGTCATTCCATACGTCACGAACTACTACACCAGCGGCTGGGGGCTCTGCCTTCCGCACGACCTCCGAGCGACCCTGCAGCCAGGCGACTACCGAGTCGTGATCGACAGCACCCTGGCTCCTGGTTCACTCACTTATGGCGAGCTTGTCGTTCCTGGTGAGAGCACCGATGAGGTGTTCATCTCCACCTACATCTGCCATCCGTCGCTGGCCAACAACGAACTCTCGGGCCCGGTGGTCTCCGTCGCACTGGCCCAATGGTTGCTGGGCCTGCCCCACCGCAGATTCACCTACCGCTTCGTATTTGTTCCCGAAACGATCGGCGCGATCACCTACCTCTCCCGCAATCTCACACAACTCCAGGCCAATGTCGTAGCGGGATACAACCTCACCTGCCTCGGTGATGAAGGCGATTACTCCTATCTCGAATCCAGACTCGGGGGGCTGCCGATCGACCGCATCGCTCGACGAGCGGTGCTCGCCACCCCTCGTCCAAAGCTCTATTCCTTTCTGGACCGCGGCAGCGATGAGCGGCAGTACGGAGCGCCCGGAGTCGACCTGCCGTTGATCTCGCTGATGCGAACGAAGTACGGCTCCTACCCGCAGTACCACTCATCTGCTGACGATCTGTCCTTCGTCACTCCCACAGGGCTGCAAGGTGGCTTCGACCTCGTGCGCACCTGCATTGCTGAATTCGAGGAGTCGATCTACTACCGCACGACAGTGCTCGGCGAGCCTCAACTCGGCAAGCGCGGGCTGTACCACGCCATGCACGGAAGAACCGTTGAAGACGTCATCCTGCTTCGCACCCACGTGCTCGCCTACGCCGATGGTAAGCATTCAGTGCGCGACATGGCTGAGCTTTTCAAGCGCCCGCTCGCTGATGTCGAGGCCGTTGTCGCAGAATTACTCACGCATGGCTTGCTCGAAGAGGCTTCACCGATGAAGGGGCACTGATGTCAGTCGCATCGCACTACGACGGCAGCGCCTCCTCCTATGGCCAGCAATATGACGAGTCAAAGATCTGGACCAACGAGGAATATCCCGCGAACTTCTTCCGCCTGCAGCTAGTGCGCGAACTGCTGAAGGCCTCTGGCGCGAAATCCCTGTATGAACTTGGCGTGGGCGATGCAACACCACTGGTCACGATTGCCGGTGACGGCATTCGAGTCGGCGGCAATGACATCTCCCCTGAGATGGTTCGGCATGCGCGCGAGAACATGAGTTCGCATGGATTGGATCCACTGGCGATCGATCTGCTTGACGTGCAGGACGCATCTGCGCTCGCAGCCATCCAAGCCCGGGTCGGGAGCTTCGACGCCGTCATGGCGCTCGGGGTCATCCCGCATGTGCAAGACGATGTGCAGTTCGTTGCCTCGATGGATTCCTTCTTGAGTCCTGGCGGTCAACTGCTCCTGCAGTTCCGCAACTCAATGTTCTCAATGTTCACCTTCAATCGACTCTCGAAGGAGTTCATCCTTGATGAGCTCCTCTCGCCGGTGTCATCGGAGATCAAGCAGGTCGTAGCCGACGATCTTGATCAACGACTGGCTGTCAACAAGCCGACCGTACGCACGCGACCGACCGGTGATGGCTACGACGAAATCCTCGCCCGATTCCACAATCCCTTTGAGCTGGCAGAGGTCGTGCGGGCACAGGGCTATTCGGATATTCGATTCCATTGGTACAACTACCACCCGGCCTACCCAATGCTGGCCGAACAGATTGATCCCCGTGTCTACCGCGAAGCCCAGATTGCCTTGGAACATGAAGGCACTTGGCGTGGAATGTTCTTGTGTTCGGCCGGTGTCATTGAAGCCGTGAAGCACAACTCCTGATGAGTCAATCCTTTGCGATGCTGCTGAAGTCGTACGCCGAAGACTTCAACTATGCCCAACGCATGGTGGAGTCATTCAATCGCTTCAATCTCGACAAGATCACCATGTACGCAGTCGTTCCCACCCCAGATCTTGAACTCTTTGCCCCATTGAAGTCAGACACCGTCACCCTGATCGCCGAAGAGGAGTTCAGCCGACATCTCGTTGATTCTCCCGTGCACGGCATGCGCGCGGGATACATCAATCAGGAGATCGTCAAGCTCGCCTTCTGGGAGTTGGGGCGGGCAGACAATTACTTCTGCGTTGACTCCGACGCTGAGTTCATCCGAGATTTCCGCGTTCAGGACTTCATGTACGACGAGCACACGCCGTATTCGGTGTTGGTCGAGGACCATGAACTTGAAGTTGAGCCGGCCTATTTCAAGCAGTACTGGCAGTCGCGTGAGGCGGAGATCCGGCACATCGCTGACATCATCGGCTGGACCTCACCAGTGATCCGCACCTGCCATGGCCACGCCGTCTTGTCCGCAAAGGTGTTGCAGTCATTCGTCGACGATTTCTTGGTTCCGCGTGAGTGGGACTATAAGGATGCCCTTGCCGAAGCACCATATGAATTCAGCTGGTACAACATCTGGATGCAGTTCGCGACTCCAATCGACATTCATCAACGTGAGCCGTGGATCAAGGTCTTTCATCACGAAGGTCATCACCTTGAGTACCTGATGCGTGGCATCACCACACAGGACATCGCGCGTGGCTATCTCGGTATCGTGGTGAATTCCAACTACTCACGTGATCTCGGAGTCATGAACGCGAGTGCATCCAAGCCCGAAAGTCTGGCGCGCTACCTTTCCTACGGTGAGTTGGCTGGCGTGCTCGCTGCCAAGATCAAAGACACCACTCGCCGTCGGCTTGGGCGAGGGCAGAACTAGCATGAGCGTGTGACGGAAACAGAGGAGATCATGAGCGAAATTGTCGAATCAGTGTTGCGGTTCCCACGCCTGGCCCGCACTCTCGCCTCAGTGCACCGCTTCAATCGCACTGCCCAGCCTCCAGCATCCACTCCAGGCCAAGCACAGTTCAATATGCGTTCGGCAATGGATCTTCATCCTCGCGTGGGCAAACTGATCTCACGCGGTGTGGTGCGAGGAGCCCCCGCAGATGCTTGGCGCATTAGTGATCCGCAGACGAGTCGCTTCGTTGAGGCCGCAGAAGTCGACCAAGCTGTTGCCGGGGTTCGCGAGCATGGCTTCTACGTCTTCAAGCGAACCGCCAGCACTGAAATCGTCGACGCCATCCGAAAGTTCGCGGAATTTGCTCCGAGCATCGCTCGCGGGGCCGATGAACCAGCAGCCACCTACCCGCGCAGCAATCCAAATGTCGGCCGCTATGACATTGAAGAAGACATTGCACTGCAGTGCGCCGAGATCCAGGAGTTCGTCACTGACCCAGCGATGGCATTGATCGCTCAGAAGTACCTGGGCCAACCAGTGCTCATGGACGAGGTCGCATTTTGGTGGACCACCAGCAAACTCAACGACGACGAGAACATCAATGCTCAACTCTTTCATCAGGATCGCGACCGATTGTCCTTTCTGAAATTCTTCATCTACCTCACAGACGTCGAACCAGACACGGGGCCGCACGTCTACATCGACGGCTCACATAAGGCCTTGCCGTGGGCTCTGCGCGGGGACGGGCGCAAAACGGATCAACTAGTGCGTGCGGCGGGACTCTGGGATCACGTCACCGAATTGTGCGCACCAGCTGGCACTATTCTCGCCGTCGACACCATTGGCTTGCACAAGGGAAAGACCCCCTTGCGCGGAGATCGGTTGGCTTTGGAGAGCGAGTTCAGCACCTCGCTGTTTGGCATGCAATATCAACTCCCGGCCTTTGTTCCAACTGCTCTGACACGTGAGCGAATCAGTCAGATGCCTTGGGTGCTGCAGCGCTACGCGAAATGCGCGATCAACTCGTAGAGCAAGCGGCCAACTAGCGCGAAAGCCGCCACTTCTGGAATCGCTTGTACAGATGTCCAGCATGTCGAACGGCAATCGGTGCGTCGTCGAATCTCTCGTTCGCCAGACTGAAGCCGTCTACCGGATCCCTTTGCACGAATTCCAGCATTAAGCCACGACGTCGCATCATGAGTCCATACGAGACGGCAGCAGGCCATGATCCAGGCTGGGTTTCGACAAGCGCTGAAGTCAATTGCTCGCGCGTCGAAACAAAGCGGGCACATCCGAGCTGGTCATAGGCGGAGGGACCCATCACGATGACCGGCTTGCCAGCGTACGCCGCTTCAACACCAGTTGTGGATCCATAGGTCGCCACGAGATCGGCCTGCGCCATCAAGGTGTAGGAGTCAACTGACGAATACGGATCCAGATGAATATCCGGCGCCGCGCGATCCACTGCCTGAAGCCATTCGTCCAGATCCTGCTTCGGCTTCATTCGCATATGAGGATGCGATCGCACCACAAGGGTCGTGTTCGGCAGAAGACGACACTCGTCGGCGAGCATTTGCAAGGCAACTTCCTGAGTGCCTAAGAACATGCTCCAGTCGAGTTCCAACTCAGCGATCTCGTCGCCTGATGAACTGAAGTACACAATCACGCGCTTGCCGTCGGGGATATCAATGGTCTCCCCCAAACGCTGGCTCTCGACGAAGAGCCTGTTGTTGAGTGCAGTGTGCTGACGTCGCTCCTCGAACCAACTGCTTCCGATTGCATCGCGCTCGTCTTCTGGCCAGGCCGCATACATCGCGAGCATGCGACGCTGCAGATCGGTCCAGTCGTGAGTCACGGCATCAGTTACGTCAAAATCAGTGTCGATGCCACCTGTGTCGTAATACAGCACCGGTACTCCAGCAAACTCTGCGGCGGCTGATGCTGCGCGATCATGAAGAAAGCGTCCGTTATAGACGGCGACTGCAGTGATGCCGCCGCCGCGGATTGCCTCAAGAGTCTGGTCGAAAACATAGGCATAGGACCTCGCCGCAGCCAGCAACCAACGCTTGCTCCAGAAGAAGGTGTCAGTGATGGGCGTCTCGGTATCGGGGTTCACCTGAAGGATTGCTCTACCCATTGGCGAGCCGTGATACGTCAACGCTCGAATCTGGGTGCGGTTCATCGGTCGGTCGATCGGGATCTCAGCAGTGGGCTTCCACCTTCGGACGGGTGGCGAGATGAAACAACCAGCGGACACTCCGCTTGCCTTGAGTGCGGCAATGGCGTGCCGATCACGGCTAGCTGAGCCCATCAGCCGCGACAATCGGCCGCTTGACGACCAGCCCGGATCGCGCAAGGGCGTGTGATCTGTCCAGAAGGCCAAGTTCAACTCTGAGCCCTGCTTGCGCAGTGCAATAGCGATCTCAGCCAGCGCTCCCAGGGCAAAATCCCACTGCGTGAAGGTGACGATGAGGACTCGACTGCGTTGCTCAGGTGACATTGCCTGCGCCAAATGCGCCTCAATGGAGGCATGTTCTGCTCGGGTTCGTGGAACGGGCTGACTCACAATGCGATCACGCTACTGCAGCCCCCCGGGCTGCCCGGTAGACCTCGGCAGTCAAAATGGCGGTACGCTGCCAAGTGAAATATGCCGCCCGATCCAGCCCCCGAGTGGTCAGATCCTTCCGTGCCGAATCGTCGCGCAAAAGTTCGTTGAGGATGCCCGCCAGTGTCAAGTGATCGCCGGGCTCGAAATACATCGCGGCATCTGCCCCAACCTCCGGCAGGGAAGTCGCCTTCGCCAGCACGACCGGCACTCCGCAGGCCATCGCTTCAAGAGCCGGCAGCCCGAATCCTTCAAAATGCGAAGGAAAGATGAATACCTCGGCATTGGCGTATGCGGAAACGATTTCATCATCAGTCAACTGTGTCTGCATCACCCGATGAGCAATCCCGAGTTGCTGAAGCATCGTCATCTCGGACCTGCTGAACGAGCCGCCGCCAATGCACACCAGGCGCACATCGTCAACGTCTTTCAGGACGGCCAGTGCGCGAAACAGGACAGCCACGTCCTTGTACTGACTGCGATTGCCGACGAAAAGCAAGTAGCGATCTGGAAGAGTCGAAAGGCGGGGGGCATTCTTGGTAAAGCGAGAGTCCACCCCGTGATGCACCACGGTGATGGGTGCTTTCACTGGGCCATAGACCTTGAGCAGATCACTTCGCGTTGCCTGTGACACACAAATGATGTGATCGGCCTTGTCTACGTAGCGTCGTTTCAGGGTGACGAAGTCGAGGCGTCGACGAGTATCGGGGCGAAGCTCGGGAATCATGTCGTGAATCGTCACTACGCGTTTTGCACCACCGACTGCCGCCAGGCCGTGCGGAAGATAGAAGGTGTTGTGCACGACATCGGAAGAAGTCTTCGTTGAAAGCCTTGTCAGGTAACGGACAAGAGCGGTCCACTCATTGCGCGCGGCGGATGCATCAAGTGCTCTTGCAAGACCGGGGTCATCCAAGACGTATCTGTTAATGATCGGCGCATGCAAAGGCTGCAATTCGATCTCAGGTATCAAACCCTGTGCAAACTGACGCGCAAGTTCAGCAAAGAGTCGAGAAATGCCGCCGTAGGATTGAATGGCAAAGATCTGCTCATCCATCGCCACGCGCACCCGGCCATCGTAGTGTCGGCCTGCTTCCAAGCCTCGGCCTTAGGATTGAAGCCCGCCGACTATTGGGGAAGATCACGTGCCCGATCACGCATTGCAACAGGTGATCGCAATTCCCCGCAATGGTTACATCAACCGACTGCAAGCTTGGGCCAGCGCATCAATCCTAGGCAAGGCCCTCGGCGTACCAACGCGATTGCTCTGGGAATTCGAGCCAGCTGCCCCTGCCAGTGCAGATGAATTATTCGGTTCGGAGTTTCTCAATGCCATTCGCATCAGTCGCGAAGAAGTCGATGCGCTTCTCGGCTGCGATCACGAAGATCTGCCTCGGTATCTCACCGCCCTGCCTGAACGCCATGCAGTCGTGCTTGCCGGCCACGATCGAGGCGAGCAGGTCTTCATGTCGCAGTTGCAGGACGCCCTCGCCAAGGACAGCACGGTGAGATCACTGGTGATCATCGCGGGCGGTCAGTTTCATGAGCAGAATATTCATGCATTCGACCAACTTCGTCGAGAGTTCTATCAATCGGTGCAATGGAACACTGCCCTGGAATCGCGAGTTCGCGCGGCACTTGATGGGCGCGGAGCTTTTCTTGCTGTGCATGTGCGTCAGACAGATCGCTCCTTGACTGCACCGACGACTCGCAGCATGCGTCACGCTCTTTCACGACTTCAAGGCCAGACACAACTGACTTCAGTCTTCATTGCCGCCGACACACCCGATGCACGAGATGCATGGCAAGGCATCGTGCGCGACTTGGGCCTGAAGCCTTGGTCCTTGAACGAGCAGGGTCACGATCGCAGTTCCACGAAAGGTGGGGTTGATGCGATGGTGGATTGGCGAATCCTTAGTGCGGCCCAAGGACTCGTGTACTCCGCCGACTCATCATTTGGTCACGAGGCTGCAACCATGATTGGCAAGAACAAGCCAACCATCGGCCTGAGGGCCTCAAGTGGACAGCAACGAGCGCGCAATCTGCTCAGACTTGCCCACTCAGCGGTGACCTATCCACGTCGGCATTTGTGGCGCTAAGCCCACGAAGTCAGGAGCTACGGAAGGAATCCATCAGTCAGCTGCTGCCCTCGGAGGCGGAGAGCATCTGCGGGCGATGGCGTGCACAGCGGGAAGACTTCCCAGCACTGATCAGATGTCAGCGGCAATTGGATCACCAAGCCGTTGCCCAAGGGCAACTCGCGCACTGAGACATCGCGCACCGGAACCACTGAGTAAGGGATTGATATCCCCAGATTCCAGTGGGCGCCAACTTTCCTCGCGCCAAGGTCTGAGCGGAATACGAGACTGAAAACAGTCACCAGGACAATTGGCACGCTGAACGCAATCACGGTGGGCGTTAGCCAAGCTTTCCCGATGGCCTCTCCTGGATGATCCTGCTCGTACAGGCGCCACAAGACCCATCCGATGATTGTCGCGGGCAGCATGAACAGCGGCCCCCATATGAAGCGGAAGGCTGGCGGCAGCAGGAAGAACCAGATAAGGATCGCAACAGCACTTGGGATGAGTGCCAACAGCAGACGACGCCAACGAAAGGCCACACGCGTGGTTCGCGCTGCAGTAGCCACAGCGAATGCAGCCGCAAGCATCATGAATGCGAACTGGTAGCTCTCCCATTGCGAAGGTAGATGCGAGAACCAACTCCCAATCCATGACCAGCCATCAGCAGATTGCCACATATGCTCTCGATCGCGGTGGTAGCCAAGAGTTGCCAGACGCACGGGAGTCGGATCTGCTGCCAGCCACGGCACAGAGAAGTGAAAGATTGAAAGTGGGTACTCCAGCCAGCCGCTGAGCACATAGTCACGCGCGGCCGAGATCGATCCGACCACGACAGCGATCACGCCGACGAGCACACTGGCACGAATCCAATGCTCAAGGGGGTTCGTGGGTCGCGTTCGCCAGGCCTTGAACAGCATCACGAAAAGGCAGGAGACTGCGAAAACGGCCATCGTTGGCCGCAGCAGGATGAGCATCATGGAAAGCACCGCCAGCGTCGCGGCATCGCTTACCCAGCCCTTTGGCTTTGTCAGCGCATCTGCCAGATAGGCCGAAGCAATGATCGTCACCAACAGCACAGTTGAGTCTTGGGTCGGACTTGTCACCCAGTAGTCAGCAAGGGCGATCATTGGCACCAGTGCTGCAAGCAGACCAACTGCAAGAACAAAGAATCCAGCACTAAGTCGTCGCTGCCGGCCGCGGATGAAGAAGTCGAGGACAACCAGCGCGATCAACAGGCCATTGAGGAGCCGAAAGCCCTCGCTGTCCCAGGGGCCATTGTCAAGCAGGGCCGCCAAGGGAAACTCGGCATTGCTGTAGCCAAGCGCTGAATACAGATTGGCAAGACCTGGAATCGTGGCGAAGTCGCCCGCATATTGAATTGCCCCAAGGTGGTACAGCCCGGAGTCGTAGTTCGTTACTGGTCCCAATACTGCAAGCGCAAGGTACCCAACAGCCATAGCCATTGAGGTCCACAGAATCCAGAAGTGTCTCCGCCCCACCCGGTGCCACCTCAAGGCTCGCGACTTCCTCAGGAGCCACACCCCTGGGACTGCGAGCAGCGCAGTCAAAGAGATGAACGCCACTGCCGTCCACGCGCTGCGCAAGGGCTGGAAGAGATTGACGAAGTACGCGAAGACGGTGACCGTCAGAGCGCCCCACCAGATGGATGAACGCAGAACACCGGCCAAGGTCTGGCGGCCGGATAGGAATCCGGCGGGAAGCAGGCCGATGCTGCAAAGCACAACTGCACATACCAACCAAGTGGAGAGCACAAGAAGTGTGCCGACGAGAGTTCCCATCAGTTGTCGGTCGAACTCAGCCCATGATCAGTCGGAAATAGTCAATCGTCCGAGCCAATCCTTCGGCCAGAGGAACCGTGGGCTCCCAGCCAAGAGTCAGGCGCGCACGGGTGATATCCGGTTGCCGACGAACTGGATCGTCCTGGGGCAAAGCCAAGTACACCCGATCCGAAGCGGAAGCTGTCTGCTCAATGACGAGATCAGCTAGCTGGGCAATCGTGAACTCGCCAGGGTTGCCAAGGTTGATCGGCCCCGTGACCTCGTCTGGAGAGTGCATCATCGCGATGAGTCCCTCGACGAGGTCATCGATGTAACAGAAGGATCGAGTCTGCTGGCCCTCGCCGTAAATGGTGAGCGGCTCACCAGCCAAAGCACTCACGACGAAGTTCGACACCACCCGACCATCATGTGGATGCATGCGCGGCCCATAGGTATTGAACAGGCGCACGACCTTGATTCGCAGATTGTGCTGGCGGTGGTAGTCGAAGAAGAGAGTCTCAGCTGCCCGCTTGCCTTCGTCATAACAAGCGCGTGGACCGATCGGGTTCACATTTCCCCAGTAGTCCTCAGTTTGAGGATGCACCAGCGGATCTCCGTAGACCTCAGAGGTTGAAGTCAGAAGGATCTTTGCTCCAGTGCGCTTTGCCAGCCCGAGCATGTTGATCGAACCGTGCACAGCAGTCTTGGTCGTTTGCACAGGATCACGCTGATAGTGAATGGGCGATGCCGGACAGGCGAGGTGGTAGATCTCATCGACTTCGACATAGAGCGGGAAAGTCACATCGTGGCGCATCACCTCAAAGCGAGGGTTGTCCAATAAGTGCGCGATGTTGTCCTTGGTTGACGAGTAGTAGTTGTCGACGCACAGCACTTCATAGCCATCGTTGAGCAGGCGCTCGCACAAATGTGAACCGATGAAACCCGACCCACCGGTTACAAGAGCACGACCTCGGCTGATCGTCACGATGCCCTCCTTCGACGCTGTTGACGGTACCCATCGAGCTGATCCAGCATTCCGCGCCAAGTGGCATTGAAATGATGAATCCGCGTCCACTCATCTGCCTTGCGATCCACAACCACAGGAACCGGAACTGTCGGAAACTGCATGCTGCGCACCGCTGTCAACTCATGGCGATCCTCAACTGTATGGGTAGCGCTCTCGCCGAATCCAATGTTCTCAATCAGATTCACATTGCTGGTCGCTGTGAGCTGCTGCGAGACCATGCTGGCCAGCACAAACTGGCCATCCCAGGTATCCACCTGCTTGCGTGCCAGCAGCTCGAAGATTCCAGTCCAGTAGACAGTGGCTGGGATGGAATGCCCAACGCGTGACCACAGGGTTCGAATGGGAAGGCGTGATCGCCAACCGGCGATATCGAGTTGATGCTGCTGCCAGGAACGACGCCAGGTTGCCCAGCCCCAAATATGAGGAACCTGCGAAAAGCGGTAGGCCTGATCTGGATTTGTCTGACAAGCAGGTGGCACGAAGTTGCAGCCGGAGATGGCGAATACCCGCTGATCTTGCTCATAGCGGTCGAGCAACTCCGTGCAATACGGAAAGAAGCTCGGATCAGGAATAATGTCGTCCTCCAGGATGATGCCCCGCTCGACATGTGCGAAGAACCAGCTGATCGCTGTTGAGACTCCCCGCCCGCAGCCAAGATTCTGCTCCTGAAATTGGGTACTGACCTCGCAGGGCCAGTCAATGGTTGCGACCAAATCACGGCATTCCTGCACGCGCTCCGCCTCACCTTGACGGCTTGGCCGCGGGCCATCTATGGCCACGTAGATGGTCGTCGGCGCAATGAGCCGCAGTCGATCCAGGAGTACCCGCAGCAGATCTGGCCGATTGAATGCCATGACCAGCACGGCCTCAGTTGTCACGCTGCTCCCGCAACTGCTCGATTTCTTCCTGCAGCAGCGCGATCTCTTCGGCAAGGCGCCGGATGCGCATCTCGTGCCGACTCAACTCGTAGCTCAACTGCACACTGACCAGCACCAGGAGCACGACGGTCACGAAGAACAGCAGATTGACCGGCGTCGCGACACCAACAAGATTTGCGAACCAGTCAAGAGCTCCGGGCACGACTGCAAAGAAGAGCGCAGCGCCCGAGAAGAACAACCAAAGCACCGCATACTTTTCGCGCAAGGCTCCGCGGCGAAGCAGGCTGAACACAAAGATGAAGGTGACGATTGCAGTGATGCCAGCCAGCACATTTGCGGTCATGCAGCATCAGCCTTCGGAGTCCGACGCGCGCGCGTCGTGGTGGCGATGATCGCCAGAGCGGCTCGACCCAGGTACAGCGCCGACCAGATGGCGTTCTTGCTCGGTCGTCCGGCCTGCCGGAAGTACATGGTCACCGGTGTCTCATGGATGACGAGCCCATTGCGAATCGCGATCGACAATGAGCCGACCGTGTCGCCGAGATAGTCAGCGGGATATTCGACCGCGAAAAGATCGATGGCTCGCGGGCCAGCGCTGCGAAAGCCCGACGTGGGGTCAGAGATCGTGCCGCGATTCATCCGGCTGAGGGACTTCGAAAGCAGCACCATCGCCCATCGACGCGGACCGCGAACCAAATACTTCGAATTGGGATGGAAGCGGGTGCCAACAACTACGTCTGCCTCTACGAGGCCTTCGATGACTCGGTCCAGATCGGCCGGATCGTGCTGACCGTCGGCATCCACCTGGACCATCGCCCCGTAACCCTCGCGCTTGGCATAGAGAAAGGCAGTGCGCATCGCGCCGCCTACGCCAACGTTGAACGGCAGGATGACCACGATTGCTCCGGCAGCCTTCGCCAAGTCTCCCGTGTCATCGGTTGAACCATCGCTGACCACGAGAATGTCCGCATCCGGCCGGTGTTCCCGCACCTTGGCGATCACATCCGCGATCGAGCCAGCCTCGTTCCAGGCAGGGATGGCCACGAGGGTTCGCAGGGATGTCACGAGCGACAACGGTAGTCCACTGTTTGCCGCGATCTTGCGCTCACCCGCGGGCTAGCACGAGCCGCTCAGTGCGTGAGCGGCAGGCGGTCCTTGCTCGTCCGGGCCCACAGGAATATGCCCATCACCCATGCGATCGTCGCCAGAGCCGTCACGATGCTGACTGGAACAAGTGGCGCGTGCAGCAGTGGGCTCCACTTGATCGGCAGAGTCCCCTCGATCAGCGGTTGGAATTGCCCGGCGATATAGCGCTGGATATTGACCCAGTAGGCAACGCAAGCGCTGATGGAGAGCAGCGCGCCAATCGCAATCGCCGGGGCTCGAGGCAGCGCCAGCCTTCGAAGCGGGTTGGAGCTCAATGCGGCTGTGGCGATCAGGACGGTGAGCAACGGCAGGATGTACCGCGGCTGAACGAGTTCGCCAACGTTCAGGTGCTGGGACTGCAAATAGGCAAGCGGCACCAGGATCAGAGCGCTGGCGGCGATGCCCATGGCAATGATCTGACGAGTCGAGGCCTGAGCCAGACCGCGATAGAGCAGCGCGCCCACCACGATGACGCCGATGAAGTTGACGATCGCCGGCATGTTGGTGTCGAACCAACCCAGCGATCCGCCCACGATGCCTTGGAACAGTTGCGGAAGTTGCGTGACATTGGTCAGCAGTAGCCCAATGCCTGAGTCTTCCTCGCCAGTGGTTCCTGAGCCGCCGCCAGCGCCTAGCAGCGTGGCCGAGGAGACCGTGAAGTACAGGATCACTGCAAGCAGGCACAGCAAGCCAAGACTGGCCAAGCGAATTGGCTGCTTTCGAGCCTTCCGCCAGCCGTGCATGGTGAGCACCATGAGAGTGGCCAGCACGACATAGACATTGGAGTCCACCCGGCTGCTCATCGCGAGAAAGGCACAGATGAAGGTGCCGGCGCCAAGCAGCAGACTCCGGCGATCGAACTTCCGCGGATCCTCAGGAGCATCGGCATCGGGCCCAAGGGGGTCGCCTCGGTGCAGCCAGGCAAGGGCGAAGGCCCAATAGCCAGCCAGTCCGATGATGGTCCAGGCGCTCGGGTTGGTGGAGACGGTGACGAAGATGCCGAGCGGAATAAAGGTGACCGGTATGGCGATCATTGCGGCTGAGGCGATCCCCTTCGGCGTCAGTCGCATGATCGCTGCCATCAGCAGTGCCGCCAGCAGGGAGTTGAACAGGCGCATGGCAACAACTGAACGCTCGACATTAGGGCCGACGAACACTGACATGACCTTGTAGAAGCCAGGGGGGTACAGGCCCTGGATGTCATTGACGCGTTCAGTCCACACCATCGTGGTGTCCTCACGCGAGGCCCATTGGCATCGAGCAGTCTGGCCGGGAAGAAACCGGAAGCATTCAGAGGCATCCACCACATTGCGCGGAACCTTGCGAGTGTCGGGATAGGCGTCGTCAAGCTCGCAGACGCCGTCTTGGATCCCACTGCCACACCAGATCGAACTGAGGTGATAGTCGTCATCTGGAGCCGAGCCCACGGGGGAAGTCACTGCCCAGCCCGAGCACATGATGAAAAAGGCAATGGGGAGTAGCCACCAAGCTCTGCTCCGCACCCACGCATCCTACGTAGGCAGCAGCGGGCCGCCGACCACAGTTGATCGCGGATCCCTGGCCTTCTCCGTACGATTGCGGCAACCTGAGTACGGAGGCACGCGTGACCACGTTCCAACTTGGCGATCGATTCATCGGTCCCGATCAACCGACTTACTTCATTGCTGACATCGCCGCAAACCACGATGGCGATCTGGACCGTGCGCTCGCGCTCATGACTTTGGCCCGCGATGCCGGTGCGGACTGCGCAAAGTTCCAGCATTTTCGAGCCGCCCACATCGTCTCTGATTACGGCTTTCGATCCCTCGGTGGTCAGCAATCGCATCAGTCTTCCTGGAAGAAATCAGTGTTTGAGGTCTACGAGGACGCAGCAGTGTCGTGGGACTGGACGCCGGTGTTGGCCGCACACGCGCAGGAACTCGGCATTGAATTCATGTCGGCGCCATACGACCTCGAAGCCGTTGCGCATCTCAATCCATATGTGCGCGCATTCAAGGTGGGCTCCGGCGACATCAATTGGCTCGAAGAGCTTGAGGCAATTGCCAATCTTGGCAAGCCAGTCATGATCGCTGCTGGTGCGGCTGATCTTCCAGATGTCGAGCGTGCAATGGAACTGCTGCGAGCACTGCGTGTGCCAGTAGTGCTGATGCAATGCAACACGAACTACACCGGTTCGATTGAGAACATTCGATATGTGAATCTTCGGGTGCTCTCCCAGTTTGCCGCGATGTATCCCGATGTGACTCTTGGACTCTCCGATCACACGCCTGGACATGTCACGGTGCTGGGAGCCGTCAGCCTTGGCGCCCGAGCCGTCGAGAAGCACTTCACTGACGACACCACCCGCACTGGTCCAGACCACGGCTTCTCACTTGATCCAATCGGCTGGCGAGCAATGGTCGACGACACCAGAATGCTCGAGGCTGCCTTGGGAACCGGCAGCAAGCAGGTCGAACCAAATGAGCAAGAAACCGTTGTGCTGCAACGTCGTTGCGTGCGTGCATCTCGTCCGCTTCTCGCGGGAACCATGCTCACCGCGAACGATGTCGAGGTCCTGCGTCCAGCCCCCCGCGAGGCGATTCCCGCTCATGAATTCGAGGCGGTGATCGGTCGCACCCTGACGCGTGACCTGCAGTTCGGACAAGAACTTCAGTGGGCAGATCTCGAATCGTGACCGAAAGTGTCCGATGAGCATTGACTGTGTCTATGCAAGCGCGAGTTGGGGCTTGCACGATCTGCGCTGGACGAATGCCCTGCGCGAACTCGGACATGAGCCTGCGGTGGTCGTCCTTGGACGCGACGTTGAGATAGGCAATTTCCGCAATGCTGTTGTCGAGGCTTCCGCTGCCGAACTCCCCGTTCTCGCTGGGCCGCTAACGACCGTCACTCGGCACTTGAACATTGACCATGACTTGCCGAAGGTTGTCGGACTCTCCTGGGGCTTCGACCTTCATGAGCTGGAAACCACCCGCGATCTGACCTGGCTTGCTGAACTGAGTGGATTGATCGTTGACTCCGATCCGACCATGAAGATTGCCTTGCAATGCGGAGTGCCTGAATCGCATCTGACCTTCCTGCCCTGGGGAGTGGATCTCGAACTGTTCACGCCCACCGGACCGTTGTTTGATCTGAGTTCCCTGAATCTCCAGCCCGGCACCCGTCTGCTGCTCTCGTTGCGCGCTCATGAACCCCTGTATCGAGTGGAGGAGATCGTCAAAGCCTTCGCCCAAGCGCATGACGATCATCCAAATCTCGTGCTGCTCATCGGCCACACCGGGTCTCTTACTCGTGACTTGCGCTCACTTGTGACCGAGCTCGGTCTAGAAGAATCTGTGCGCTTCATCGGAGCAATTGATGAGTCGCAAGTAGCCGAACTGATGCGGGTCTGCGTCGGCTACATCAGCGCAGCCGAGGTCGATGGAACTTCAGTGACCTTGTTGCAGGCCATGGCCTGCGGCACTGCGGTGATTGCCTCTGATTCCCCAGGCAATCTCTGCTGGATCAGCCCGAACACTGGTTTCCTGTTTCACATTGGCTCGGTCACACAGCAGGCCGCTGCCATCTCTCAAGCACTGACCATGGATGTCTCGCGCCGCACCGAGGCTGCGCTCGACCTCGTGCGCAGCAGAGCCGACTGGCATGCCAACCTGGGTCGGCTTGAGACCGCCCTCTTCGGCTAATTCACCGTTGCCGCTGCGACCTGGAGTGCGAACTGCGACCAAGTGGGCACATTCTGTGAATCAAGCCCGGCGCTCAATCCAAGCCGAGCCTGTGCTGATCCATAGGCGGTGAAGAGCTCGGTCAGTTCCGCTCGCGAGGAGGCCGGAACCTGGTGAGCTCCGCGACCTTGCATCAACTTCCCTGCCGGCTGCACTCCGTCGAAGATCACGGGGACGCCAAGGCGAATCGCTTCAAGCACTGGGATGCCATATCCCTCGATACCGATGGACAGGAACACATCGCTGCTGTTGACGAGCTCATAGACTTCGTCATCGGAAGCACCCTGCACCCAGGTCACCGGATAGCCAGAGTCAATGGCCCCTTGCAGCGCTTGATTGATTGCCTCATCCGACGAAGAGCGCTTGCCAATGAACACAAGCTCGGCATCCAAGCCGGCATCGACTGCATCCATGAAACCGCCAAGGATTTCCAGCGGTCGCTTGCGGGCTTCCAAAGTGCCAAGTCGCACAAATCGGCTTCTGCCAGTTGAACTCTTCACTCGAACGGGCAGGTGATCACCACCAGGGTGAGCCACGCTGATGGGCAATGCCCGATCGCGACGCAGACGATCATGGATCGAATCGCGCGCGTAGGCACTGATGCACACAACAGAGTCAGCAACTGCCAGCATCCGGAAGTACTCACTGACCCAGGCAGCGTTGCCAGGCTTGAATCGGTAGTTCGCAGGCTCAGTCATTGGCAGGGTGTCGTAGCCAATCATCACCGTGCGCATGCATCGACGGAAGATTTCAAATCGTTCAAGAACACTTGGAAGGTAGGACACTTCAGGCAACAGCCAGCTGTCATACAGACTCACCAGCTCACCGAGCTTCACGGCAGTGACCTCGCGCGCAGCCAGCAGACTTGCCAGCTGCTCATGAACCAGGCCAAGGACATCGTCTTGTGGTTCGCGGTGTTCGAATGCGATCGCGATGAGTGCAGCAGCCTGCTGCGGATTCAAGAGCAGATATTCACCGTCGCGGACCGGGTTGGGAACAACAAAGTCAGCCGGCACCCGCCCCGATGGCCAATGCATTGCCAGATACTGCAATACCCGTTGAATGCCAGTGCCGTACGGATCGCGAATGAACTGTTCGATATCAATGCCGACGTAGGTCATGGCTGTAAACCCGCCGCTTCTTCCAGAACCGCGAGCAGCAGTTTGGCGTATCTGGCAGGCGACATCTGCTCGAGGTACTCAAGCCGTTGAGTATCGCGCAGCTCCGGGTCGATCGGATTCCGGAGACGGTATTCAATTGCCTCAGCCACCATCAAAGAGCTCACATCATCTGGCAGGCGATCGATGTATGCGGGAGTGTTGACATCGATAGCAAGGCCTGAGCTGGCCACACTCGTCGTGCCAAATGCCGCCAGATCGCTCAATGGCCCGCTGACGCCAAGAAGCGGGCTCACCCGCAATTGGACACCAAGATCAACCGCAAGCAGATAGTCGCGGAACTGGTCTTCACTCACGAATCCAGTGATCTCAAACTCAGCGATCCCGGCCTCTTCGGCTCGCTTGGTCAGCGATTGAACGTCGTCCGGTGATGCAGAGCCGACGAGATGCACACTGACGCGGTGCCCCCACTGGCTCAGCCAGGCTGCTGCCTCAACGACGACATCTGTGAGCTTGGTGCGAAGGTCGATGTAGCCGAAACTGCCTAGGTGCACGAGGTCCGCATGGAAGCCAAGGCGCGCCCGCGCTGCTGCGCGCAATTCGTTAGAGATGTGTTCAATGTTCGGCACCCGTTGATTGGCGAAGGGAAGCACCCGCGGCGTGATGCCAGTCTCGCGCTCAATGCGCGGAGCTGCGCTAGGTGAATGCAGAACGAGCAATTGCGCCTGATGGGCCAGCTCCCAGAAGCCAGCATTCCGCAGAAGCCGCATGTCATCGATCTGATCATCGAGTGATGGATCCAGTGATCGCTGCTTTGATCCGCGCACCATCACTTGCTCGACTCCGCCTTGGCCGCGCATCGCCATGTAGTACTCGACCATCCGGGTGTCATGCGCGATGGCGACCGCATCAATCAGGCGCATCGCCTCGATGTACGGCACGTGGAAATGCGAGTTGCCCACGACACATACAAAGACATCGTGCTCGTGGCCATGAGCCAGCACGTCATCGATATTTGCGTGGTTCAGACCCTCAACTTGCGCATCCGAGGTCGTGTACACCGTGACGTCAGCAAGCCTCGCAAGTTCGGCGATCGTAGCCGCAGAGAAATCGGCCACCCCCGATTTCTGTGGCAGCCAAGGTGTGCCAACACCGATGCTGAGTCGACGGTGAGCATCCGTAGCCCGCGAATACTCTTGCGGGTGCCTGCGGGCTGCGCCACTGCGTGCACCAATGCGCTGAGCGATCGAGTTCTCAAGCTCTTCATGCATATGACGCTTGAGAATTCTCATTTCGTTTCGTTGAGTTGCAGACTTGCCACGGTGCCGGCTGATTGCCTTGGCCAGAGCTCGGATGTCACCCGCAGGCGCGAGGTACGAATCGGATCCAATGAGTTCCCGGTGCGCCGGAATATCTGATGCGACCACGGGTGCACCGGCCCGAAGAGCTTCAATGATCGGCAAGGACAAACCCTCATCAAAGGACGCTACGACGACCAATTCGGTGGTACTGAGCAATTCATGCATGTCCTCGTCACTGATGCGCTCAAGGGTCCGAGCCTCGCCAGGACGAAAGGCTGCGGCAATGGACCAGTGATGCACCCGGGTCTGCTGGCCCGCCATGCCCAGCACGACTACCTCGCGAGATTCCTGGCCTCCGGCGGTCGCGGCACCAATTGCGGCCAGTGCGCCGTAGGTGTTCTTGCGGGGCTCGTCACCAGTCATCACCACGATTGGGCCACGACGAGACTCTCCGGCCATAGCCGATGCCTGCTCAGCCTTCGGCAATACATCTCGAGGCCAGGCAACACTGCTCGTTATGCCTGCGACCCGATCAGCACCGATCCAGGCATGCAGCTCCTGCTTGGCAAGATGCGAGATGCAAATGAAATCGTCGTAGTGGCGCAGGGCATCAAGGCCAGCGGCGTACTCGGCTCTTGCTGCCAGATTGTTGAGATAGATCGTCGGGTAGTGCATCGGAATGAAGTCGAACACCACTGCGACCTTGTGCGCATTGCTGTGCAAGAGCGCAAGCAGTGGCTCTGCGCTAGAAGTCATGGGTGAAGGTTGAATGAGCAGGCCGAAGTCTGATGCATCCTCCACGCGCACCCGGGTAATTTGGCGACACTGCCCTGCGAGCTCGTCAGGCAGGAGTTCAAGAGCAGGATCAACGAGCAGTACAAGTTCATCATCAGTCGCAGATTCGCGGGCGCTTGCCAGCGCCGCGAGTGCAAAGCGGCCGATGCCGCGCGCGCCAAAGGTGGAGGTTTGCAAGCTGCGCGCGTCGAAAAGAATCAGCTTGCCACTGGCCCCTGCCAGCGAAGATGGTTGAGCGAGCTTCAATCGCAGCCGCAATGCGGCAGCTAGCCGGCCGATCTCATCTCCGTGATTGTCGGTGCGCGCATTCAGCATTTCGTCGGAGTCATAAGGACCGGCATCGAGCCAGGCCTGGGCTGCAGCGCATGAATCAGGCGTCAAAGGCTCGAGTTGAAAACCACCAGCAGGCATTGCGGGCTTGTCGCTGGCGTTGATCCAGTTCACTTCGTCAGCGGGTGCTTTGCCAAGATAGGCCGGATCCGTCAAATGCCCTTGATTGACGATCACATGCTTGAGGTGCCGGCTGCGTACAAGTGACGTGCGCACCGGCCCCGGCAGATGCGCGAGGCCTTGGCGCAATTTGAACTGGCCAACTCGCGCGCCCTTGCTCACCTTGCGCGCCAACTTCCAGGTACGCGAGTCTTCAACTTGAGTCAAGGCCCCACGTAACTCGCCAATCTGCTTCTCGTATTCGGTAGTTGGCACCTCGTGCCTGATGTCATGCATGAGCAGTTCACGTTGCCAGACCCGTCGGATATCTGCTCGGTTGACACGATCCGTGCGGTGCGCGTCGTCAGACTGCACCCAGCCGTCGGCTCCAGCATCAATGGCATTGAAGGGAATTGCCAAATCAATAGTGAGTTCGCTGTGCTCTTGGGAGACATACCAAGAATTCACTCCGTCAAAGCTGACAAGTGCATAGCCCGCATCCAGAACAGCTGCTTCCCAGGCCGCATGCGATCGGGTGCTCGTGCCAGGCACCACCGACTCAATGCACAGCACCCACGGTCGATGACGCCCAAGATCCAATCCCGCAAGAACGCTGGCTTCTGCGCCCTCGACATCGATGGACATGAAGTGGATCTCTTGCAGGGCGGAGTCGTCGAGAATTCCGCTCAGCTTGCGCGCTGGCACCGCAATCGAACTAGTCTCAAAGCCACGAGCGGCCGCCTCCTGAGCCTCTGCAGCCTCCAGGCTGCCAAGCCCAGTGCCGGGAACTCGGTAGAAGACCAGTTCGCCATCGCGATCAGCAGCCGCGCACTCAATGACAGTGTCCAGCGGACGATGGATTCGTAATTGCTCGGCATGCGCCGGGTCGGCTTCGATGAGCAGGCCTCGCCAGCCCAAGTCGTACAAGCTCGCAGTGATACTCAAATGCCGAGGCTCATTTGCTCCAACATCGACGTAGGTGAGACCAGAGTTCGGCAGCCCACGAAAGGCGCGCCACACACGGATGTCCTCGCCGTTTTGGGCGTAGGAGATCCTCCGAGCAGTCACGAGAGTCGAGCGTAGGGCTTCACGCCGAATTAGGCCTCGTGCCAGAGGGCCTGCGGGTCGCCGAGCAGCAATTGGTCGAACTTCACCATGCTCTGCGCGATCTCTTCGAATGTCTTGGTGTGCTGCCAGCCAAGTTCGGCGTAGGCCCTGCTGCTGTCGCCCCGAAGCAGGGTCGGGTCGGTGTGCCGACGCAGGTCGTCGTTGGAACGAACAAGGGATTGCCAGTCGCTGATACCGGCGGCCTTGAATGCCAGCGCGATGAAATCAGTGAGTTCGTGGCTCTGCCCAGTTCCCAGGACATAGTCGTGCGGCACATCAGCGCTGAGCATCAATCGCATAGCGCGGACATAGTCAGGAGCCCATCCCCAATCGCGCGATACATCCAGATTGCCAAGCTCAAGGAACTCCTGTTGTCCCGCCGCAATCTTTGCCACCGCCTGCGTGATCCGTCGGGTCACGAAACTTTCGCCGCGCAGCGGAGACTCATGGTTGTAGAGGATTGCAGCGGTTGCAAACAGGCCTTCAGCTCGCGCTGTGTCAATGAGTTCCAAGGTCTCGGCTTTGCCAACGGCATAGGGCGTCACCGGGCATCGTGGAGTGAGTTCATTCTGTGGAGAGACCTCAGTGCCCTCAAATACCGTGCCAGAGGCGGCCTGTACGAAGCGCAAGTGAAGGTTCTGCCGAGCCAGCCTTCGGCTGGCAGAGAGGATCGCCTCCACGGCCCCAACATTGACTCGACGGGTGACTTCAGGGTGCGCAGCGGCTTCTGATAGCGAGCTGATGCCGCCAAGGTTGTAGATCTGGTCGGGCTGCAGATCGACAATCAGCTGCTCGAGCTCGACTGGATCGCCAAGATCGCAGGAAAGCACGATGGTTGCAGGCGCGTAACTCTGAAGAGTCGTGATGTCGTGTCCTGGCTTGACCAGACCGACGACCTCGAAGCCATCATCAAGAAGCATCTGTGAAAGCAGGGTGCCATCTTGCCCGGCAACGCCCGTGATCAGTGCTTTCATTGGATTCCCCGCTGGTTGGAAGGTGTCAGCGAGCTAGAACTTGCCCTCAGGAGCGCCCTCAAGTCGAGCGATGTCTGCGTCGACCATGATCTTTGCCAACTCTGGTGGCAAGACCTTGGCCTCCCAGTCCAATGTGCTCTTGGCCTTTGAGGCATCGCCAATGAGTTGGTCGACTTCGGTGGGACGCAAGAACTTGGGGTCGAATTTCACGTAGTCCTCCCAAGCCAACCCCACATGCTCGAAGGAGAACTGCAGGAAATCTCGGATCGTGTAGGCCGAGCCAGTGGCCAAAACGAAATCCTCGGGCACATCTGCCTGCAGCATCCGCCACATGCCGTCGGTGTACTCCGGCGCATAGCCCCAATCACGAATGGAATCCAGATTGCCCATCCACAACTCGCTCATCAAACCCTTGGCGATGCTGGCAACCGCCAAGGTGATCTTGCGAGTCACAAAGGTCTCGCCACGACGTGGCGATTCGTGATTGAACAACTGGCCATTGACAGCGAACATGTCGTAGGCCTCACGGTAGTTGCGGGTAATCCAGTAGCTGTAGACCTTCGCCGCGCCATAAGGACTGCGCGGATAGAAGGGGGTGTCCTCATTCTGCGGCGGTGGACTGGCACCGAACATCTCGCTGGTACTGGCCTGGTAGAAGCGAATGCTGGTGTCATGGCTGCGAATCGCCTGGAGCAGATTCAGCGTGCTGATGCCGCTGGCCATGGCGGTGTGCAGCGGCTCATCGAAACTCACGCGCACATGTGACTGCGCCGCAAGGTTGTAGACCTCATGCGGGCTGATCATGCGCACCAGTTCGTGCATCCGCGCCGCATCGGTGACATCGCCGTAGTGCAGATGCAGGTTCTGCCCGGGAATGTGCTCATCGTGGTGCAGGTGATCGATGCGTCCGCGATTGAAGGAACTCGAACGGCGCACCACCCCATGGACTTCATAGCCCTTTGCAAGCAACTGCCCGGCCATATAGGAGCCGTCCTGGCCCGTCACACCGGTGATAAGCGCGCGCTTGGCCTCCGTCAAGGCTTCCTCCGACCGGATAACGGACAAGTGAAGGCTTGTCCCACAACACTGAATCCCCGAACCCTAGCGGTGCCCCCATAGACTCACCGCGTGACCGTGGCCGTCGTCGTGCCGACTTTTCGGCCGGACTCCGCATCGCTGCTTGCGCTGATCGGATCACTCCAGAGCGCCGGACTGCCAGTACTCGTCACTGACGATGCCTCCCCTGTGACCTTCGATCCGGTCTTTCGCGAGGTCGCTGCGCTCGGTGTCCAAGTTATCCGACATGACCACAACACCGGCATCGCTCGTGGCCTCAATGACGGGCTGCGCTTCGCGGAGGCTCAAGGAGCCAACTGGCTGCTGACCGTTGATCAGGACACCGAACTTCCGACCGGCTATCTGGAATCAGTGCTGCCTTGGGCCAAGGAAGGTGTCGGGGTAGTGGCCGCAGAGCATGTCGACGATGCCAGCGGGCTGCTGTCCTACCCCACCCAGTACAGCAACGGATTCATGACCACCCATGAGGTCATCCAAACCGGCTCACTCTGGTCGATCGCCAATATGCGAACGGTGGGTGGCTTCGATGAATCCCTCGGGATCGATGCAGTCGACGCAGCTGCCTGCCTGCGTCTGCGCGAACGGGGCTTACGCGTGGTGCTCGCCCCTGGAGTTTCGCTCTCGCATCACCTCGGCTCAGCCCGGCAGATCCGCATCCTGGGACGCACCGTGCTGGCAACCGGGCACAGCCCAGGGCGTAGAACAACGATGGTGCGCAACCGCCTCAAGCTGGCTCCAGCCGAATTCCGACAGTCACCGATCCACGCGCTTCGCACCCTGCGCCGCGTTGCGGTCAATCTGACCCTTGGCGTAATCGTCGAGGACGATCGCTGGGCCAAGGCCAAGGCCGGGCTGCAAGGTTTGCGTCCCGGCTCGAAGGCTTAGCCTTGCGCGACTTACTAGGGGGTCTGGCGTGAAAGGCATCATCCTGGCTGGCGGCACTGGCAGCCGGCTGTGGCCAATAACCAAGGGAGTCAGCAAGCAGCTCCTGCCGGTCTATGACAAGCCGATGATTCACTACCCATTGGACACCTTGATGGGTGCGGGGCTGCGCGAGATCCTGGTGATCACCACGCCCGACGATGCTGAGAGCTTCTCGCGCCTGCTCGGCGATGGTGCAGATCTTGGCATGAGCATCCAGTACGCGGTACAGCCAAGTCCTGACGGTCTGGCACAGGCATTCCTGATCGGCGCTGATTTTCTCGCAGGAGACCAAGCCGCCCTCGTGCTCGGCGACAACCTGTTCTATGGGCCGACCCTCGGCAACAAGCTGGCTGCCCTGACGCAGCAGGTCGGTGCGAATGTCTTCGCCTATGAGGTCGCCAATCCATCTGAATATGGAGTGGTCGAGTTCGACTCGAACGGCGTTGCGATCTCCATTGAGGAGAAGCCCGCTGATCCCAAGAGCAACTTCGCTGTGCCCGGGCTCTACTTCTACGACGAGACTGTTGTCGATGTCGTTAAGACGATCAAGCCGAGCGCACGTGGGGAACTGGAAATCACATCCGTCAACGATCACTACCTGCAAGCTGGCACGCTCACGGTCACGGTGCTCGAGCGTGGCACTGCCTGGCTTGATACCGGGACCTTCAGATCCCTGCAGGATGCCGGCGAATTCGTCCGGGTCATCGAGGATCGCACAGGGCACAAGATCGGGTGCATCGAAGAGACTGCCTGGCGCAATGGCTGGATCGACGACGAGCAGATGCTCGCCCACGCGCATGGATTGGCGAAGTCTGGCTACGGCGAGTACCTCACTCGGCTTTTCGCGCGCGGACGCGGGCCACGCACCGCCTAGAACGCACCTCGCAACTTCAGCACTCGATAGCTCAGCCGGCGCAGACTGGCCTGTGACCAGCTCCCCACGTGGCCGCGCAGGCGATCCCACCGCGAGGGACGGTACTCGGCGGCATAACGCGCCTGCCAGGCACGGAAGTCGGCCATCTGCCGATGGGCCAGCGTGGTCGAAGCCGAACTCGCGCTGACCCGGAAGCGTCCCCCGGCCCGCCTGTCGACCACGACACTGCCGTTCACCAAGACCTTCTCGTACTGCACCAGGTCAAGCAGCAGCAGTTCCGGCGACCTCCACGGCATCGTGGAAAGGAGCGCATCGCGCCGAAAGAGCACGATGAAGGGCTCGCCGATCACATTGGTGCCATGGCAGAAGCAGGCATGGAGTGCTTCCGCCTTGGAGTTATCGCCCTCACGAAGCCCTACGCATCCGCGATTGCGGAACAGCACCCGTCCTCGTGAGTCGATGATGTGCCTGCGCGCGGTGGCCATCACCGCTTCCGGATTGCTGGTGAGCTGTGCGACCTGGCGCTCAACGAGCTCTGCATCGATGAGGTCGTCCTGGCTCATCGCCTTGATGAACTCTCCGGTCGCTGCCTCGGTGGCCGCAGTCCAGTTGGCTTCCATGCCGGCACCTGCGGGAATGCTCATGAGCCTGACCCGGCTGTCGTCGATTGCGGCGAGGTACTCCAGGGATCCGTCCGTCGAGCCGCCATCGGAGATCACGATCTGCAGATTGCTATGTGTCTGGTCAAGAATCGACTGGATGGTGATCGGCAGGTACGGCATGCCATTCAGGACGGGCACGACCACCGAGACCAATGAAGGCACAGGTAAGAGTATCGATCTCGGACTGCCATCAACGCTGCACGCGATACAGAGTCAGGGTCTGCCGCTGATCGCCTTGGTAGGTCTCGGAGTCCAGAGCCATGACCTGCCAGCCTGCCGGAAAGGACCAGTCATCGGCACAAGCGCTGTCGGTCAGCACGTAGTCGACTCCCGCCTTCGTCAACGCCAAGACATCCTCACCTGCTCGTCGTCCCGGGTCCTGGAAGATCAGGAAGTCGTCCTTCGCCACAGGCCAGGCCAGACCCTGGTTGTAGTACACGACTGGGGCTCCGGTCGCCAGCTTGAGCACCTGCGGATCCAGGCAGTTGCTGCTGACGACCAGACCCGGCCGATCGTGGAGGAGCTGGGCGGCCGCCTGCAGACGCGGGGTCTGGACATCGATCACGCCCTCATCACGGGCGAAGGTGCGAAAGCCCTGGAAGTCCACAAGCGAAGTGGCCCATACAAGAGTGACCAAGGCGAGCACCACAAGGTCTCTTGCACGCACTGAGTTCGGCTGGCATCGCAGTGAGGCGAGCGCTCTGGCCAAGACGATGCTGATGAGCAGCGAGCCGACCACGAGGTACTGCAGCCAGAACCGATACGGCTCCTGATCGAATCCCCAGACGTCATTGGCCGCCATCACCACCGCCCCCGCGGGCAGCGCTACGAGCAATGACTTGAACGCCGTCGCACCCCGACCGCGCAGCATCCACGCGGCCGCCAGAGCGATGACTGTCAGCGGAACGACGGCCAGGAGTGCCTTGTCCCACTGCACGCTGAGATTGCTCGAATCGGTCTCTCGGAAGAGCAGGAACTCATTGCCTCCCGCCAGGCCGAGCACCGTTCGGACAACCTGCAGGCCACTGGTGATCGCAAGGACCGCGAGCAGCAGGGCCGCCATTCGCACGTGCGCTCGGAGCAACGGGAGCACGGCAGGCAGCAGGGCTGCAAGAGCGAGAGCGAGGGTAGGCAAGGGACCGACAGCAGCAGCCACTTGCTGACCTAGCGCGAGCACAAGGCCCACCAGCACAAGGGTTGCCACCGTGCGCGAGCGCGACTGGTAGGTGCGCAGGCACCAGATCGCGATGAACACGGCCATGAGACTGACCGTGGTGAAGAAGGCGTAGGTGTGCACATTGGCCAGGCCGCCCGTTATCGCGGCCGCGACGATCATGGCGGCCTGCTGGGTGCGATCAGACCGCATGAGTCCTGCGGCACAGAGCAAGGCCAAGGCGATTGCGCAGGTGCCCAACATCAGGCCGATCGCTTCTGCATTGAGCGTGAACAGCGATCCGAACGGCCCCCACAGCACTGCATGAGTGCTCAAGTGCGTGAACCAGTTGCCGGCAGAAAGGGTTGACCAGGTTCCAGTGAACAGAGCCAGTGCCGGCAGGATCGGAGCGAAGGCCAAGCCAGAAACCCGGACTGCGCTCCACCCCAGCAAGCCGACAGCGCCGCCGACTGCGCACAACCCAAGGAGGGTCCAGACCGACGGCACGCTCAATGAAGTCGCGCGCGCGAGCAGTCCGACCAGGAAGTACCAGGCGCTCGGATAGAAGCTGGTGCCCGTCTGGCTGAGTGGCTCGACCATCCGCAGATCGCCGTTGGCGACATCGATGGCGATCGCGGCATAGGAGAGCTGATCGCTTGAGAAGTAGTGACGAAAGCCGGTCGTCCAACCAAGGCCTCTGATGGGCTCGACCAGGATCATCAGCACCCCGACCTGGGCCAGGAGGTAGGAGAGCCCAAGGAGCACTCGGTGCCGAGTACTCGATTCGTGCTCAGAAGTCTGCATGCAACTCACTTGTCTGGAGGTCCGCCAACCTAGGATGACCACACACTAGGCGGGGACGCCGAGCCACGAGGAGCGGCCACAGTGACACGGATCGTGGTTCTTGGGGCACTTGGACACATCGGCTCGGCAGTGATCCGATCTCAGGCACTGATTGCTGCCTGCGACGAAATCGTGCTCGTGGATGATCTCAGTACCCAGAGGTATTCCAGCCTGTTTGATCTGCCTGCGACCGGCCACTACCGGTTCATTCACGGCGATGCCGGTGCACTCGTGCAGACTCTCGTGGACGATGACGTGCTCGCTGTTGTGCAGCTTGCTGGCGCCAGTGACCCAAGCGCCATTGCCGCCGACCCGCAACTGGCGATCAACAACAACCTGCGCATCACCCGGATGGCCGTCCAGGCATGCGGGTCGGCAGGCGTGCCGCTGATCTTCCCTTCGTCCACCAGCGTCTACTCCCAAAGTGGACTAGGACTTGACGAGGCCAGCGCTACGGCAGGACTCCACCCATACGCGCAGTGCAAACTTGACGAGGAATCGGAGGTCATGCGGGCCTTCGGGCAGGGGCTGCGCGGGAACATCTTCCGCTTCGGCACCATCGTTGGCCCATCACCGGGGATGCGCTTTCACACAGCTGTCAATCGCTTCTGCTGGCAGGCGGCAACGGGCACTCCCCTGAGCGTCTGGTCCTCGGCGCTGCATCAGGTGCGTCCATATCTGGCCATCACCGATGCCATTGCCGCTATCGAGCACTCGATCACCCGGGAGCTCTGGACGCAGTCCATCATCAACGCGGCGAGTTTCAATGTGACCGTTGCCGATGTCATCGCAGTCATCACGAGGGCGATTCCGGATCTGGCCATCGAGACCGTTCAGAGTGCCGTCATGAACGATCTCAGCTACTCCGTCAGTACTCAGCGCGCAATGGAGGCGGGATTTATCTTCACTGGCTCCCTTGACACGGCAGTCTCCCGCACCCTCACGCTGCTCCGCGGACTCGTGGCCACGCAGGATGCGGCACAATCGCCAGATGCCTGAGATCACCAACTGTCGTTCGTCAGGCACTCCGCTGACGGTCGTGCTCGATCTGGGCCAGCAGCCACTGGGAAATGGCTTTCGCGACCCCGAAGATGACAGCCATGAATACACCTTCTGGCTGCGCTGCGGATACAGCGAGGAGAGCCGGCTTTTCCAACTCATCGAGCAGCCCGATCCGGCAATGATGTTTCACGACGACTACGCCTTCCGCTCCAGCACTTCCGCAGGGATGCGAGCGCACTTCCAGGCGCATGCCGAGCGAGTCATCGAGCAGGGCTGGGAAGGCACTGCCGACCCATTCATCGTGGAACTCGGATGCAATGACGGCATCTGGCTGCGCAACTTCGCCGAGCGAGGCATCCGCCATGCCGGAGTCGAGCCGGCAAAGGGTCCAGGGCAGGCAGCCAGCGCCGTCGGAGTCCAAGTGGTGCCGGAGTTCTTCAGTGCCGAGCTCGGTGCGCGCCTGGCCGCCGAGAATGGGCCGGCGGAGCTCATCTACGCGGCCAATGTCATGTGCCACATCCCGGACATCCGAGGAGTCGCCGAGGGTGCGGTTGCACTCCTGAGCGACGACGGGCTCCTGGTCTTCGAGGATCCCTACCTCGGCGACGTCATCCGACTTGGCTCGTACGACCAGATCTACGACGAGCACGTGTTCCTGTTTTCCGCCTTGAGCGTGCAGTCGATCTTCGAGGACTTCGGCCTTGAGCTCGTCGACGTGGAGCCGCTGGCAACGCACGGCGGATCCATGCGCTACTCACTTGGCCGCCGCGGGCGGCATCAGCCAAGTGCGAGCGTCGCGTTGATCCTGGAGGCAGAACGCGCACAGGCCCTGGACCGCACTGCAACGTTCCTCGAATTCGCCGAGCGAGTGCGCGCCTCTGCTGCGGCCTTGCGCGCTGCACTGATCCAAGCCCGCGGTGACGGGCGATCTGTTGCGGCATACGGTGCGACCTCCAAGAGCACGACGATCTACACCTATGCCGGCATCACCAGCGAGCACATCGACTACATCCTGGACAACACCCCGAACAAGATCGGCAAGGTCAGCCCTGGCGCACACATTCCAGTCGTGGCTGAGTCCGAGTTCGAACTGCGCCGCCCTGATGTCACCTTCCTGAGCGCCTGGAATCACCAGAACGAGATCCTGCAACGCCACTCTTGGTACGCCAAGCAGGGCGGGGTGTGGCTGACACATGTCCCAGATGTGCACGTGCTGTGAGCACTGAACTTCCTGTGCCCATCTCGTCACCGGGCGCGCAGGTGCGGGCACTGGGCGAGCCGCTGCGGGAGGCGATCGAGCAGGTACTCCAGGCAGATCGCTTCATCCTGGGGCCGAACCTGGCGGCTCTGGAGCACGAGTTCGCCGACTTCATCGGAACGGCACATTCGGTTGGTGTTGCCAATGGAACGGAAGCCATCGCACTGACGCTGAAGGCTCTGGGTGTGGGCAGCGGAGACGAGGTCATCACCGTCGCGCACACGGCACTGGCCACAGTCGCAGCCATTGTCATGACGGGCGCGCGACCGGTGCTGGTCGATGTCGACCCCGCCACTATGGTCATGGATACATCCCTGATCGACGCCGCCGTCACCGACCGCACCAAGGCGGTGCTGCCCGTGCATCTGTATGGCCGAGCCATCGACCTGGAGCCCATCGCGAACATCTGCGAGCGACGCGGACTTGCCCTCATCGAGGACTGCTCCCAGGCCCATGGCGCCTACCTCCCCAGCGATTCAAGCAGTCAGCAGCGAGTGGGCAGTCGCGGTGTTGTTGGAATCTTCAGTTGCTACCCCACCAAGAACCTCGGTGCACTCGGCGATGCGGCTCTGATCACCACCAACGACAGCTCGCTCGCGCAGCGGATCACCCGGCTGCGGCAGTACGGCTGGGATGAGGCTCAGGTCAGCCATGAGCCCGGCTGGAATTCCCGACTCGACGAACTGCAGGCCTCTGTGTTGCGCGTCAAGCTCCGCTTCCTGGACGCAGGCAACCAGGCACGACAGGCCATCGCGCTTCGCTATGACCATGAGCTCGTCGACCTGGATCTTCAACTTCCGCCACCAGCAACGGCGCGCACGCATGTCCAGCATCTCTATGTGATCCAGGCGCGCGAACGCGATCAGCTGCGGACCAGGCTGGGCGATCTGGGCATCGGGACCGGTGTGCACTATGCCCTCGGTGCGCATCAGCATCCGGGATACGCGGATGCCTGCAGCTTCACTTCACTTCCCGTCACCGAGGCCGCAGCCCATCGCGTGCTGTCACTGCCGATGTTTCCCGAACTCACTGACGAGCAGGTCGACCGGGTGGTCGCGGCAGTGCGAGCGTGCGCGTGAACGTCCTCGTGACCGGCGCCAGCGGCCAGATCGGCCAGGCCACTGTCGCCAGGCTCCACGAGGCCGGTCATGACGTGCAGGCCATTGCACTGCGTGAGCCCGGAATCCTTGATCGATTGCCGAGCAGCATCGATGCAGTCGTGCATCTCGGCGGACAGACCAACGCCTATGTCGCCCGGGCCGACATCAGTACCGATGTCCGCGACTCCGTTGTGACCTTCGTGGATCTGCTGGACAGGCTGCGCGAGGCCAGACGCCCTCCGCTGGTCATCCTCGCCGGCACGCTCACCCAGTCAACGACCCAGGAGCGGTACGCGCCGACCACCTTCTACGACGTGGCCAAGAACGCGAGCCAGATGTACCTCGAACAGGCCTGCCTGGAGGGATGGGTGCACGGGCTGACTCTGCGGCTGTCCAATGTCTATGGCGGCATCACTGCCGACCACCACTCGAGCCCGCGAGGATTCCTCAACCTGTGCATCGCTCGCGCGCTTGCAGGTGAAACCATCACCATCTATGGCGACGGCTCGCAGCAACGCGATTACGTGCACGTCGATGATGTTGCGGAGCTCATCACCAGCGCCGTCAATTCCAGCTCCACTGCCCGTCCCTGTGCCAGTTACAACGTCGGTTCGGGCCATTCGACCACCCTCATCAGTGCCGTCGAACTGGTGATTGAGATTGTCCAGGAGCACACGGGTCGCCGGGCGCCCATTCAGCATCAGCCTTGGCCAACTGCGGCCTACGCCATCGAGACTCGATCGGCTCTTGTCGACCCCCGACCCGTGCGGACGGTCTATGGATGGACGCCCAGACTCGACCTGACCGCTGGCATATCTCGCACAATTCAGGCATATCTCGACAAATGACAAGTCGTGAATACACTGCGAGGTAAGGCTGGCTATTGGGCTGGCTATCCGGTATACACGCCCCATGAACACCGTGAGCAGTCAGTGCTTTCCCGTGCAAAGCCTGTGCCAGGAGAACGGCTGCCTCACGGTGTTCGACGAGTCGACCCTGCCCTTCGTCGTGCGGCGAGTGTTCACGGTGCAGGCCTGCGCTGGGGCGATTCGTGGCCAGCACGCCCACCGGATCGGCACTCAGGCACTCGTGGCACTTCTTGGTGCGGTGCACGTGAGCCTGACCGATGCCGCGGGCACCAGCGACACGGTGCTGATTCCCCAGGACCAGGGCCTGATCGTGCCACCGATGGTCTGGAGCGAGCAGATCTACCTCGATCCCTCGAACCTCCTGCTCGTGCTGTGCGACACGCCGTTCAGCGAAGCTGACTACATCCGCGATATCGACGAGTTCCGCTACCTGACCTGAGTCAGCCCCTGCGTAGCCTGCCCACGACTGTGCGCAACCGCTGGGTGGCTCGATAGGACTTGCTGGACATGATCGCCGCCAAGGCAGCGTCGGCCGATGCGGTGCTGGAAACCGTACTGGTGAACACGGTCTGCATGCCGATGATGTGTTGGAAGAAGTCGACCAGCTGCTCAGCGAACCCGCGCCAAGTGTGTCGCTCAATGGCTCCCCGCAACTGCGATAGCCGCAGTTCAGCTGCTGCAGGATTGCCGAGCAATAGCGTCAGATCTTCGGCAAAGTCCTGAACTGTCCAATGCCTCGGCACTGACATCACGCCAGAGACTTCAGCCAAGGGCCCAAAGCCCGCAAAGCTACTCGGCGTTCCAAGTGCGGCAGCTTCGTATGGAACAAAGCCAAAACCTTCGGCGCTGGATGGATACAGCACTGCATCGGCATTGGCGAGCAACCAAGCGCGTGAACCAGCAGTGACATGGTCAACTGCATGCACTCGGCCGCGCAGATCAACGTGCTTGGCGAGCAAGGCATCCTCGGCGGCCTTGCTACTGCTGCTCTTCACGTGCAAGCCCGCCAGGACCAGATCACATGATTCACCCGCGGCGAGCACCTGCTGCCAAATGGCGATGGCGAGATCTCGATTCTTATGAACGAAGTCGTTGCCCAGCACGAGTACGAATCGTCGATCGCCCAAGGCCGGAATGAGTTCAGCGAGATCTGCATCGGGCTCAGCGGGGGCGCTGGTTGCCGTGATGTGATCCAGGCCAAGGACTATCGGGCGAACTCGATCAGACTCCAAGCGCGGGACCTCCTGCTGGAGTCGCTCTGCGACATCGGCACTGATTGTGGTCACGCCATCAACGCTGAGAGCAATGCGGCGCTGCATGCTGCGGTACGCAGCCCACGCTTCCGCTGATGCGTGGTATCGCGGGATGTCATAGGCGATGAGATCAAGGTAGGTAGTCACGACGCGACGACCAAGGTTGCGAGCCTGCTCAATGTTGCTGCGACCATCGATTTGATTGGGGTACCACGCAATGTCGGCTTGTTCCACGGCGTTTGGCTCAAGGCTTACCTTGTCCAGTTGAACCAGGTGTGCCGCGTACTCGGGCAGGCTTGAAATGCCAGTGAGTTGAATGCGCGAGACTCGATCGTCCTTCGCCAGAGCCTCCACGGCCGCAGTCGTCAGTACTTGCGCTCCAGTTTGGTGCGGACCAAGCCAGGTCGCATCGACGGCAATGGTGAGATTTCGTGATTTGAGTGGCTGGGTATGACGCACAATGAAGTGAGAACCGCTCGGGTCATCTGCCTCGCGCTCGTCCATTTCATTGGCCTGGATGAGCAGGCTCGCAGTGATGACATCGCGATGGTTTGAAAGCCACCAGTCATGCCAGAGTCCGCGCTCTGATGCGGATTGACACCAGCGCATCAGTCCCTCAGCAGCCGGCTCGTCCGGAAGAGCACCGACCAGATCCTGTGCGTCCTGCGCTAATGCGAGCAAAGCGCCATGCGGGGCTGCCGCCCGCAGCCATCTATCCGTGATCGCAGAGTTTGGGGTGAGCGACAAGGACACCAGCCGAGCATCGCTGTCGATACGTCGGCCGAATTCGGTCATGCGTTCCATCGTTAGTAGCGCTGGATCTCCGTAGACGATCAGAGTTCGGCCTGCGGGAGAACGCAAACTTGGCAACTCCATCACAGGGCCTCGTAGATTCGCGGTAGTTCTGGATTGAGTGCAGGGGAGTAGTAGGGATCCTCCAGCATCAGTTCCCGCCAACGCTGATCGAAGAGTGCGTGTTCTGCGGGATCAGAATTCTTGCGGGCCATCGTGGCACCTTCGTAATGAGTGAAGTGGGCGTATGGCGTCCACGCTACGCGATATCCAGCCTCGCGAACCCTTAGGCAGAAGTCGACATCGTTGAAGTCGTGCGCGAAAGCGGAGTCAAATCCACTGACCTCGTCGAACACAGCGGTGCGAACAAGAAGGGCGGCCGCAGTGACAGCCGCGTAATTGCGCGGCGTGAGTGTTGAGCCGAAATAGCCTGTCTCCTTGGAAGGCCTGCTGATCCACGGATGCGTTGGTCCAGATGGCAGCAGCACCATTCCGACGTGTTGGAGTCGGGAATCTGGATAACTCAGCTTGGCTCCGGTGATACCGACTTGCTCGATCTGGCCGAGCTCGAGCAGGCGCGTAACTGGATTCGGCTCGGCCACTGTTGTGTCGTCATTGAGCAACAGCAGGTATTCACCTGTCGCCGTGCGGCGACCCGTGTTGATGGCATCCGAGAAATTGAATACCGAAGCCTCATAGACCACATGCACAATCGAGTGCCTGCCGAGTTCGGCCACGTACACATCGGGGATCACACCGGTCGTCACAATGATGATCTCAAGTTCCACTTGTTGCTCAAGCCTGACCAGCGACAACACCGCGTCATCAACGAAGCGTCCATCACCCGAGATATTGTGAGTGCCAACGGACGGGATGATGACTGAAACCCGAGGAGTACCAACGAGTTTCGGATGCACCTCATTGAGACCCTGCGTCGAACTCGGCTGGACCTCGCCGCCGCCGAACTGTCGATCCAGATGCTCCTGCTGGGCGCGGGCGGCCGCCAATTGCGCCCACGGCTTGGCGTCAATGGTCAGCGCAGTGGATTGGCTCCATGCTCGCCAGTGATACAGCGGGTGTGGAATTCGGACAACCGATGAAAGTCTCGGCAAGAGCCGCAAGGCGAGATCAAAATCCTGCGCACCGTCCATCGTGGTGCGAAGTCCTCCTATGTCATTGATGTCTGCTCGCTTGAATACCGTGAAATGGCAGAGATACATCTGCGTGAGCAATAGCTCAGGCGAGAACGAGGGCTTGCAGTAGAGCTCGAAATGCTCCCCACTCGGATTGATCTTGTCCTCGTCGGAGTACACAGCATCAGGGTGAGCCTCACGTTCAATGACCGTGCTGAAGATTTCGACGCATCGGGGGTCAAGCAAGTCGTCGTGATCCAGCATTCCGATGTACTCACCAGTGGCATGGCTCAACGCCAGATTCAGAGCGGATGAAATGCCGCCGTTTTCCTTGGCCGTCACAAGCACACGAGCATCACCACTGTGCAGAGCGGCGAATTCTGCGAGGTAGGCAGTGACCTCGAGCTTGGTGGAGCCGTCATTGGCAACGACCAATTGCCAGTTGCCAGCCTGCTGCTTGATGACCGACTCCAGACACTCGCGCAGAAAGTCAATGGGCGGGTTGTAGACCGGCACGATGATCGAGATCGTGAACTCGTGGTTGGTCGATCCCTCTACAACCTCGGTGGCTTCGGCAAGCCAGAGCTTGTATTGCCTGCCAATATTGCGCTCGTACAACTTGCGCTTCAACCAGCGCTTGACCCGCCCAGCCCGGCGCTTGGCTCGAATAAGCGGATTGCGTTCACTTGGCACGATTACGTCAATCGGTATTCGGCGGGAAGCTGGACGAAGCCTTGACCGATCTCCCCGGATGCACTGCGCACCGGGAACTCAGCAGCGTCGTTCCAGGAATCCAGGAGCTTGGAACCGGTGTGATCGAAGACATCCACATGCAGCCGGTAGCGCCCAGGGAGCAATGGATTCTTGAGCAGATCGATCTCGACCACTTGCTCGCCATCGATGTAGTTGAAGTCAAAGCCGAGTCGGTGATTGCTGATCATGGCCACGAGCGGCCCAGTCTCGTGCTGCAAAGCGATGCGAACATTTGGTCCAAGGACAGGCTCGGACATGGAAAGGCCCACCTTGAAGGTGAAGGTAGTTCCGGTCTCTGCATGGTTGAGCGGTATGCCCTCACTGTTGGTGATCTGCACGCTCGTCACGCGCAAGGCCGACTTCAGGCCGCCAACATGATCTTC
The DNA here is from genome assembly GCA_030650795.1 of Actinomycetota bacterium. Lineage (NCBI taxonomy): Bacteria > Bacillati > Actinomycetota > Actinomycetota bacterium. The sequence continues at coordinate 155,979 of JAUSDJ010000040.1, read as the reverse complement.
GGGACGTAGGGCGGTGGCCAGCGGCGAGCGTGCAGACTCCTCGGCATTGACCTTCTTGAGATAGCTGGCAACGACATCGGTTGGTTCGCCGACTTCCTGGAGGGTCCCACGCTCCAACCAGGCAACCTCATCACAGAGGGCTTCCATCTGACCCAATCCGTGGCTCACCACGATGATCGTCTTTCCAGCCCGACGCAGCGCATAGAGATGGTCAAAGCACTTGCGCTGGAATTCTTCATCGCCAACGGCGAGTACCTCGTCGACCAGCAGCACGTCAGGCTTCATGTGCACGGCAACAGCGAATCCGAGTCGTACGTACATGCCACTTGAATAGTGCTTGACCGGGTCGTCGATGAACTCGCGCAAGCCGGAGAACTCAATGATCTCGTCGGCTACGGCCGCAATCTCCTTGCGCGGCAAGCCCAGGATCGAGCCATTGAGTCCGATGTTCTCGCGGCCCGTCATCTCCGGATGAAAGCCGGCGCCGAGTTCAATCAGTGAGGCGATCCGCCCTTGGCTGGTGATTGAGCCCTCTGTGGGGCGATAGATGCCACCGATCATCTTCAGCAGGGTGGATTTGCCCGAACCGTTGTGGCCGATGAGCCCATACACACTGCCTTTGGGGATGTCGAGACTGAGATTGCGCACTGCCCAGAAATCCTCGGCCCGGCGGGCACGCCCTCGCACAATGCGCTCCTTGATGGAGTTGCGTCGTTCGGCGCTACGCATAAATCGCTTGCCGACCCCGTGGATCCCTACTGCAATCTCGCTCACAGCAGCTCTCCGATGTCTTCACTGAAGCGATTGAAGATTGCAAATCCGGCCCAGAAGGTGAGGAATCCGCCAACCAGCAACGCAGCAATTTCAAGGAATGACGGCGCGACAAGCCCATACATCGCGTCATGCATGGCCTGCACGTACCAAGACATCGGATTGCACTTCACGATCCAGGCCAGCGTTTCGCTGCTCGACTCGACCAGGCTCATCGGGTAGAGCACCGGAGTCAGGAAATACAGCGCGCCAAGCACGACCGCAACGATGTACATGACATCGCCAAATCGCGCATTCATGATCGAGAGCACGAGCCCAACACCCTGAGCGAATAAAGCGGTTCCAACCAGAATCGGGATAGCCAGCAGCCAGGTAACTCCAACATTGCCAAGAATCAAGAACATGGCGATCAGCACGACCAGTTCGAGCACCACCTGAATCAGTTGCACGATGCTCGCACCCAGCACAGGGGCCCAGGCTGGGAACTGCACCTTCTTCAGCAACTCACCGTTGCTCTTCAACTGAGTCATCGACAAGGTCAGCAAGCTGGAGAAGAGGTTCCAGGTGACCATCCCGGTGAAGAGAAATGCCGCGTACGAGGTCTCGCCATTACCCATCGGCGGCGCCTTGACCCGGAAGACAATGCTGAAGACGGCTGCGTAGATGAGCAGGATTGCCAGTGGCTGAACGAGCGACCACGACCAGCCCAGAACACTGGATCGATAGCGAGTCGCGAAGTCACGGTTGGCGAAGGCCCAGATGAGCGCATGCTGCCGCTTGAGAGCGGTCAGCACGCGTGTCTGGCCCCGCGCCCTGGCTCATAGCCGCCTGCATCCTGCGAAGACGCGCGTTGCCACATGAGCCCAATGCTAACCAAGCACTGCATTTGACGAGCGCGCGCGAGCGGCAAAATCAGCCAATGGGCAAGTAGCGTGTCCCCAGACCATCAAGGAGGTTGGAATGTTGACATCAGCGCGCCATATGCGCTCGACTTGCCGAGTTGCGACAGCAACTCTGGCACTGGGACTTGCTCTCGGCTCAAGCGCCGCATTTGGCGCTGCTGCGGATGCAGCACCAACAGGAGCGATCTACGTTCCCAATGGCATGGTGGGAGTTCCTGAGAGCATTGCAGTCCAGGTTTCCGGCATCGCCGGGCAGACCATCACTCTTGGCCTGACCTCCGGCCCCATCGCCACGACCATTCAGGCCGTAGTCAATGCCCAGGGCTGGGCCTCAGCAAGTTGGACTCCGACGAGCGCTGGCGCATGGACCATCGCTGGGCTCGGATCAGCATTGCCTGCAGGTACCACCACGATCACCGTGGCGCCAATGCCCACCTACACCGTGCTGCTGGCTCAGCAAGCAGTCCAGTCAGGCGTCACCAACAATATTGCCGGCGCAGTCGTAGCTCCGATCGGCAGCCTTGCCCCAACTGGCAGCGTCTTTCTCGCAACAGCTGGGGCCGCTGGCATCACCACCCAGCCGTTGACAGGCAACTTCGGCGCCGGAACCTCGACAGTGACTCTGCCGTGGAATCCTGCGGGCGCGGGAGCCACCTCGATTCAGGCCAGTTTCCAGCCAAACAACGGCAACTACACGACTTCGACCAGCCCGATTTCACAGCCATTCATCACCCCGGCTCGCACCACAGTTGCTCTGCGCTGGCCGGCAACCTTGTATGCCGGAACGACAACGGTCATCAGCGCAATTCTTGGTGCTGGTCTGCCTGACGGCTCAGTTGCCTTCTCGATGGACGGCGCCGGCATCAGCGGTTCGATCCCTACAGTCAACGGAGTCGCCAATTACCAGTGGACGCCGCCAGCCTCGGGCATCCACACCATTTCGGTGAACTACACGGGTAATCCTCAGCCCAATCAGATCAGCCAGCAAAGTGGAGTCAACTCGCAGATTGTGAGCATTCAAGGCCAGCGCGTTGTTGACAACATCACGGTCGATCCGCCAACGCAGCCGGCATGGTCGATTGCAACGCCGATCATGATGGCTCAGGGCTCACTGGTGACCTTGACTGCCACCACAACGTCCAACACCACCGTGTTGTTCAGCGAGCAGGGTCCATGCGTCATCAACGGCTCAGTGCTCACCGCATTGAGCCCCGGACATTGCCAGGTCACGGCCTTCACGGCGGGTAACGCAAGTCTGACCCCAGGCTCTGAGACATACACGATCATGATCACCGCACCGCCTGCAAAGCACTAACGCTGTCAAGGGCGGGGACAGACTTCAATCTGCCCCCGCCCTTGCGCGTATTTAGTTCGCGCCACGACCCTTCAACTTGCGCAGTGGCGCGGTGACCTTCCAGGAGCGGGTGTTCTGAACGAAATCCAGCTCCTGGCGCAGGGCATCAGCGGCCGACTTATGCGCGAGGACTTCAGCCTTGAGGTCGTCAGCCTTCAGCACGACGAAGCTGCGAATGCCCAGGAAGCCTTCAACGGAATTCTTCGCATCGACGACAGTCAGACTCGCATATGCCGGCTCTCCAGCACTTCCATCACCCAGTGGAAGCTGAACAACTGACCCCAGATAGATCTCCTCACGCACTGGTCCGCCGGGTCCGCTTGCGTCAATGGTCACCACTCCGGGCATAGACCGAGTTGCCAGAAGCAAGGTGAGCGGCCCGGGTACTGGCCGCTGCACGCGAAACTCCATCCTTCTTCCCGGTCGAAGTTCATGACCCCAGGACTGTGGAGAGCCGAGATTTCCGATCACTGCTGCATCGACGGTCTCAAAGTCACGCTCGCCCCGCGCTTGCCGAAGCATCGGGGTCAGTCCCTCGGCTTGCAGATGCTCAAGTACCTGATCGGCATAACCAGCATCAGGAGCCGAGGAGCCCACCGCGAGCATGTATTCACGTCCGAGTTCAATCAACGGAACCATTGGTGGCCTCGCTCCCTCAGCTTGCGCAGCTGCAATCTCGTCATTGATGACAGCAGCTACTTGCTGCCAGGTGATCGGTGGTGTGGTGTCCTCGCGGATGCGCTGCTCAAGGCTCTGCCGGAACGCGACATCCAAGAGTGACTCGACGGCGTGAATGAATGCGGGTAGATCGTCTGATGCAAAGTAGACGGCCAAATTGCCGCCAGCTTCGTGCAGTGAAGAGTTATCGGCGACGATCGGCACCTTGCCAAAGGCGATGCTCTCCGAAACGGGCAGACCCCAGCCCTCGTATGTAGAGGGGTACACCGTGAATTCAGCATTTGCATAGAAGCGGGCAAGTTCGTCATCGCTCACACTCGCGCTCAGCACACTGACTTTGCCATCAAGGCCATGGCTCTTGACGTAGTCATTGAGAAATTCGCTGGCGTGCCAGCCCAAGCGTCCGATGCATACGAGATCTGGCACTGCACGGGCACCATGGCTCGCTATCAACTCGCGCCAGGCTCGCAGGGCAAGGATGTGATTCTTGCGCGCTTCAACGGTTCCTACGAACAGCGCATATGGTCGCGGCCAAGGACTCTCATTCGACTCAGAATCGGCCAGCTTGGCTGGCGTGAGTCCACACGGCAATCCAGTCGCGGCACCCGGTATGAGCTCGTAGTCGTGCGCCTTGCAGTACTCCGCAAAGTCGGCTCGGCTTGAAACGGATATCGCGGGCACCCTTGATGCCGTCTGCGAAATGAGCGACAGGTAGCGCTCAAACAGTTGGTTGACCGCCGCAGTGTGACCGGTTTGCAGCACAGGCGTCAGGTCATAGAGCAGGTCGACGATGATCGCACCAGCAGCATGCGCAGCCCTGGCGGCGAGCATCAGCGCATCATTGATCCACAAGGCTCCGAGGAAGAGCAGCACATCACCTTCAGCGATTTCAATCGGCGAGGCTTGCGCTGCGCGTTGCAGGGTTGAAGTAGCAACAACGGCCAATGACTCGCGAAGTTCCTCACTTGCAGCCCGCGCTCCGCGCATCAGCAGCACATCGAATTCGGTCGCATTCAACTCCACAAATATCCCGCGACCACGATCAAGCACGACTGCGTGTGAAGGCAATTCGCTCGCGTATTTGAGCAGCGGCGTGACCTCGGCGATCACTCGCTGAACCCCGGAAACTGACTTTTGCCGCTGAAGAAATTCGACGAGATCAGTCACGTCGATCAGCAGGGCGGACACCCTCTAGAGCCTATCTCCAAGCTCGGCTAACACCGCTTACCATGAGGGTGCTGCCTTAGCCTGACTACAGTTTCAATGTGGCGACGGCACAGGCATTGGGTGTCCGAGTGCAAAGAAATGCAGGGGATGCGCTCGTCGCCTTGGCCATCTGGCTGCTGATTCTCTGGGGAGTCGGTGCACAGTGGTGGGCAGGCATGAACTCCCCGGATTCGCAATTCTCAGCATCCATTGCCATCTTCGGTGATCAGATCAATGAGCGCTCAATAGATCCCAGTTACTACTGGACTCGTCTGGGATATCTCGCGCCCGTCAATCTGCTGACTGCCGTCTTTGGAACTTGGAATGGCTTTGCAATCTGGCGAGGTTTGCTCGTGCTCCTCATCGTGATCAGCGTGTATTGGATTGCCCGGCAAATCGGATCGCGAGCCCTTGCCACTGCTCTGACTTTGTTCATCGGCTTGAACACCATGGTGCTTGCCTACTTGGGTAATCCCTACGCAACGGGAACCGCAATGGCCGCCAGCCTGACTCTGTTTGCTCTGGCCATTGCACACATGCAACGCAATCCTCAATCGCGCCGATCGCACTTGCTGATCCTGGGTTGCGGAGCAGGCTGCATCATGGCCTGGCTTGTGATGCTCAACCCGTACAACGCTTTTCTTGCAGGCTGCACTTGGCTCGGACTTCGAATCGTTGGTGGGTGGATCTCGCGGCCTGCCGTCCGCGAAATCCTGAGCGAGCTGGCAGCGCTCCTCCTCGGATTTGCTTTTGTCTTCATCAGCTTCCTTGCATGGGGCTTGCTTCTCTTCCCCGGACGAAATTGGATTGAGACCTACCGCAGTTGGAATGCGCGCTTGGACTACTCGTCATTCATCAGCGATACCACCATTTGGCTGCACGACCTGGCGGCTCTCGTCGTGCTCCTGAGCTTCTTGGTTTCAGTCGTCGCCGTCGTCTTCGTTCGCAATCGGTGGAGCGCTTCTGCACTCGTAACCAGTTCAATCACGATTGCCTTCACCTTGCTGTACATGCAGGTCATACCTGGCCCTTGGATTGAAGCGCCGCACTATGCCGCCATGTGCTGGCCGGGCGCTCTGCTTTCGATCGTGCTGGCAATCGGCGCAATTGCCGAAGGGCGTGAGGCCTCCTCTCTGCTGTGGCTGAGCGTGCCCGTGCTGGTTGTTGCCATGGTCTGGGCCGGGCGTTCCTCGGCCTTGCCATCGATGACCCAGGGCATCTTGATGGGCATTGCATGCGTGGTGCTGATGCTTCTGACCACCCTGACTCGGTTCTGGAGTCATCCTTTCCTGGCTTGGATTGTGCTGGCCGCAACTGTGATCGTCATCGGTGTCTGCGCGCAACTGCTGCAGAACGGCCGAGGCAACCTTGGCATTTACAGCCAGTACCCCATGAACTCGGCCTATGTGGACTATCAAGCTGAAGCACTCATGCGTTCCAATGTTGAAGCTGAACAATTCGTGCTCGCACACACGTCTGCTGACGACCGCGTTGCCATTTGGACTGACCCCGCGCGCTTGACTGCCACCGTCGCAGCCATGCAGCTGTGGGGGGCGTACAACAACGCACCTGGCGAGGCATCCCTTGATCAGGCTGGTCAGCGGGCGCTTCGCGATTTGAATCCCACCGTGATTGCCTTGTATGCACCCTCTCGCGCGCAGATTGATCAGTACTTCGATTCGATTCCGGCCTGGTTCACCCCGACGCCGCTGGAGTGCACTTCGGTGCCCTATCTCGGCATCGGGTCACCTGATGCGAATGTATGTCTGACACACATCCGTGTGCAGTAGGCCTAACGGCTTTCGATGAACAGTGGCACGAGATCAATCGCCCGACGAGTTGAACGCATGAGCTGACCCGCGTGGTGCATCAGCCAAGCTGGAGCACCTTCATCCTGAAAAGCAGCATCGAGCCCAACCTGCTGTGCATCAGAGACTCGATAGTCGATCACGATGGTCGGATCAACGACAAGAACGTTATGCGCGGTGGCCCACAAGCTCCACCATCGATCATGCAACCAGCCAGCTGGCACTTTGAGATCGTGGAAGGCAGCAGGGCGAATGGCGCACGCACCACCTGTTGCTACTGAATGCCGTACGACATAACCAAACTGCTGGCTCGTTCTCCAGTTGGCGAACCCCACAGGAACGGGGAACACATCGCGCAAGGTCTTGCCCGTCGCGCCAGCTGACTCGTTCACGATGCGTCCATCAGACGCGAGCAGTGCTGCATGCGGATGATCGATAAGAGCCTTCAACTGACTGCTGACCCGGTGAGCGTGCCAAAGATCATCATGGTCACCCAAGAACACGAATTCCGCTTGCGCTTGCTCAACTCCTTGAACAAAGTTGCTCGCGATGCGGGTATGGACATCCTTGGATTGACTTGCACTCTGCACGATCTCGACTGAAACACCCTGCGCATGTTCGCGGATGATGTTCAACGTGTTGTCTTCAGAGTGATCATCGACAATGACAATGCGATCAACGGCATTGCCCTGATGCAGGACACTGAGGAAGGTCTCGGCGATCCACCTTGCCGAGTTGTGTGTCACCAACACTGCTGCCGTACTCACTTGCGGCTCGCAGCCAATCGAGCAATCAAGGCCTCGTATTCATCAACGACGATCTCCCACTGGTACTCAGTTGCGATGCGAAGCTGGCTGCTGGTTCTCAGTGCCGCCAGTTGCTCGTCGGCAGCGCCAGTGGCAATGCGATCAAGGATGACCGTGAGTTCTGCAGCATCTGACCAGAACAACGCCTGATTGTCAGTGACTTCACGATTGAACTCAACATCGAAAGCAAGGACAGCAGCACCGGCGCCCATCGCACGCAGCAGGCTCGGATTCGTTCCCCCGACGCTGTGTCCGTGAATGTAACAGCGCGCATGTCCGTATAGCTGGTCGAGCAATTCTTGATCGTAAATACCGCCCGTGAGTCTGATGCGCATATCCCCGGCCGAAGCCTGGCGAACTTTGTCCACGTACCACTGTGAGTAGGGCGCACTGCCCACCACGACGAGCGGCATTGTTTCGGTGCTGGCTCGATAGGCATGCACCGCATCAAGCACGTGATTCTCTGGCTCAAGTCGGGCCACGATCAGGTGATACTGACCAGCCTCAAGATCAAGTTCACTCAGTCGTGCGGATGAGGGATGGATCACTGGAGCGCCGTAGGCAATGACCGCACACGCGCGCCCGTATTTCTGCTGCACGTGATCGGCGATTGCCTGAGCATCGGCGATCACCTCCTGGCCCCATCGAACCGAGGCTGCTTCAGCCCAGCGGTAATAGCGGGCTCCCGCGCCGCGCCATTTCTCTCGCTTGGACTCAAGTCCATCCAAGTGAATGGCCGCTGGAATGCCCGCGAGCTTCAAAGGCTTGAGCATCGGCGCATTGCCCGCGTTCAAGAGCAGCACCACATCCGGACGGTCTTTGATCACTGCATGAGTCGCACTCAAGGCTGTGTGCGACAGGGTCTCAGTGAATCGATGACGGATCGCCGGAAGATTGACGAGATGCATACCCAAGTACTCGGTCTGCTTTTGACCGGGATTGCGGCAATAGACGGTCACTTCGTAGCCGCGCTCAACCAGACGCTTGCCGATCTCCTCGACAGCAGTCTCAAAACCGCCATACCGCGCAGGCACCCCTCGGGTGCCAAGGATGGCAATTCGCATTGGGCCAATGTACTTGGCGATCTTGCTCCCAAGGATCCCTTGAAAGGTGCGGGTCCGATAACCTCACTGCGTGCAGGCCAACCCGCTCAGTATTGAAGGTGTGTGGTCCTTCACTCCACTTCTGCGACCCGATGATCGAGGAGTGTTCCTGGAATCCTTCAAGCAGAATCTGCTCGCGGAAACCATCGGGCATGAGTTGAATTTGCAGCAGATGAACATCTCGGTCTCCAAACAAGGCACTGTTCGCGGGGTGCATTTCGCGCAGCTTCCGCCAGGACAAGCAAAATACGTCCAATGCTTTGCTGGCCGAATTCTTGACGTGGTCATCGACATTCGCGTTGGCTCCCCGACCTTTGGCCAATGGGATGCGATCGAACTCGATGACCAAGTGCACACCAGCCTCTACATCTCTGAAGGCCTCGGGCATGCATTTTGCGCCTTGAGTGACTCAGCCACCGTGGGCTACCTCTGCTCGGAGCCATATGCGCCCGGTCGCGAGCACGGCATCAATCCTCTCGACCCGGCACTGGACCTGCCTTGGCCCCAAGGCAAGCAGACCGTCCTTTCGCCAAAGGATTCGGCCGCACCAAGTCTTGCTGAAGCCGCTGAGGCTGGGCTGCTGCCAAGCTATGCCGACTGTCAGGCATTCATCGCCACACTGAGTTAGGCGATCGCCCCTGTGGGGTTGAGATTGACGCCACTGATCTTGCTTTTGTCCAATTTGAATCCCGGGCCGCTCGGCACTGACCCAGCCCACCAGGCCAGGGCCGTCTGCATCAGTGCGTACTCCTCTTTGCCCAGCGCATAGGAATCTTCAAGATTGCCGGTTGCATAGATGCGTCCGGAGTTGTAGCGCTGTTGCATGCCCCTGGTGTCGCGCGCGTGATCAGCGAGGTAGTGAGCAGCATGAGTATCGGCCGCTGAATAGATTGCGGCGAAGGAATCCACTCCGGTGAAAGTCGCCGGGCGACGAGTTCCCCAAGAAACGCCTTGGGGGTAGTAGATCTGACCGCCCGGCTTGTAGACGATGCCGCCGGGTGTGGCATATGGCGGCGAGGGGAAATCCACGACGGCGAGCGATCGGTAGATGATGTCCGAGTTCAAGAACACGGCTTCAGGCACGCTCAAGCCGGCAACGCGGAGCATGCTCGCACTCCACCAGAGGTTCTGAACATTCTGCTGGTAATCCGGATTGATGATGTTGTGGTTGGTGATCGTTCCATCTTCGTTGGCATTGGTACCCGGCAGTTCCTGCGAGATGTTGATGCCATTGACCTTGATGTTGTCGGTGAGATCACTTGGTCGGGCGAACGCTGCTATGGAGAAACCGACCAGGGCTCGCTTCCACGTATTTGCCCTCTTTGAATTGGGTGCCATCGCCATGGCGAGCGCAGGAGCAGTGAGATCCCACGAGACTTCATCTGACTTAGAGTTGCCGGCCGAGAGCTCCTTGCCATCGCGATCGCGGTAGTAATGCGGTCCGCGAGCGGCCACCGCATCGGCTTCTGACTTGACCATCGCAGCGACATAGGCCCGCTCCTGCTTGCCCAGATACGGCCACAGCAGCCAACCTGCCTGGCCAGCGGTGCTGGCCCAGAGAGCCGACTGCCAGGTGGTTCCCCAGCCGCCCGGAGTAATGGAATCGTGCTGGCAGGCAATAGAACGAATCTGCCATTTCGCATACGCGAGCAATTGCGCACGCGAAATGTTCTGTACGGACTTCCAGTTTGTGGTGGTCAGCATGATCGCCGCGGCAAGTGCCACATTTGCCGAACGCCGAACGGATTCTTCAATGCTCTTATGCGTGCTGATGACGTCGTAATAGGCGTAAGGAGTCTGGGTACTCAATCTCTTGGTGAGATCGTTCGTGATCGAGAAACGCAGACCGTCCTGCACTGTTGCCAAGATCTCCGGCATGCCTGGCTTGCCTACGTTGCCGTGCAATTTCGCTGGTGCGCGAACGCGAGATGCAACATCGAGGGCCCGCCGCTCTGACGCCGGTGTTGCAGTCGGACACGACTGCGGTCCCGTTGCACGTGAACCAACCAGGGGAGTGAAGCCACTGGGAACAGGAAAGACTTCAGTGACAGTTGAACTGAGCTTGCGCAAAGACTTGCTGAGCAGCCAGTTCACCCCATCGCGCACAACTCCGGGAGTATCAGCGCCGTCGGAATTCCAGTCGCCGACAACTGGAATATCCGTTGGCAGCCCATACGGGAAGCTCACTATCCCCAATTCGTCGTCAGGTTGAAGTACCAGGGTGGCGCCAGGATCCAGTTTCAGATCCTTCTTCTTTTCCACACCTGGCACGCGAAGAATCCAGGTGGCATTGCGCACAACTCCAAGATCGTCGATGCCATCGCCATTCCAATCGCCCACGACAGGGATGTCGCCTGCCTGACCGAAGGCAAAGTTCACAGTCCTGGTGCCGCTGACCTTCCATAGCCAGGTGCCGTTTCTGAAGAATCCCACGTCGGGCACGCGATCCTGATTCAAGTTGCCGACCACAGGAATGTCTCCTGGCTGGCCTTGGAAGCTGGCCACTGCCTTCCACTGCGGCGTGCTGCCAATCACCACGTCCGTTGCGTACCAAACCCCAGAGTCGTAGCGACCCGGCGTGGCAATGCCATCGCCGTTCCAATCAGCCATCAACGGGGTGCCGCTGCCAACGGATGCACTCGAGTGAATCGAGGCTGCCTGCATGCGCGGCCCAGAGCCGACGATGAACTGGCCTGTGGCCAGACTCGCAGCTGCAGGTACCGAAGCCGGGTTCGCTCGCGTCACGTACTTGCCAACACTCGGCAAGGCAGGAAGTCCTGGAGCCTGCAGGATCTTGACGGTCGAGGCCGCTTGGCTTGGCATCGTCGTCGCGAGCAAAGCGCAAACAACGAATCCAGCGCCGATGAGCCGAAGACCGCGCCGGCCGGCGCGAATGGTGCTGGGGTTCATGACAGCGAGCACTCCTGGCACAGGAGTGAGGAACGCATCGGCACTTTCACCAGCGTGACTTGGTCCGGTAGGGAAGTCTTCAGAGCGGCAAGGGATTCGCCGGAAACGGTGCGGAACCAATAGATCGCGATGTGCATGCTCGGATTCGCCGCGAGCGCATCGAAAACGTAACTCTGTGCGCTTTGTTCATACGGGAATGGCGGCAAGCTCAGGTAGAAAGTCTGCTGCTCCTTGCTCATCACTCCGCTCAAGCTGGCCAACCACAAATTCGGCAGGGTGCCGGAGCCATCCCAGAGCAAGGGAATGTCATTGGGGTATGACTTCGCCGCAATTGCTGCACCGATAATCGCTTCCCCTACGAGGGAGTTGTCGACACTGCCAGCCCGCTTGGCTCCCGCAGCTATCCCGGGTGACGAACTGAAGCCATTGGTGAACTCCTTCGGTGTGATCCCGACGTAGCCGAAGGCAACAATCGCGAGCAGGCAGACGATCAGAGCCATCACGAGACCCTCGGCGCGCGAGCGCGCCAGATAGGCAACGGCGAGAATCACGGTGATCGACGCCAATGCCGCGTACGCAGGTGCCGCGAACTGCAGAATCGCATTGAGAGTCTTCAAGACGTAGTAGCTGTTCAGCCACGAAAGACCCGCTGAATGCGCACCCAGCACAGCCACCGCGAGGAAGGGCAGAATGGCGATGGCCGTGCCGGCAACAGCTACGCCGAGCGGAATGAGACGTCGTCGGAAGAGCAACAGCGCGATAAGCGCCAGCAATAGCGGCGAGACCAGGGCAAGGCCGATATTGAAGGGCACCATTCCCGAACCAACAGCGCCGAGATCCTGAGTGAAGGTGCCCACGTCTGAGCCCGAAACATTGACGATCGCCTTGGTTTGCACATAGGTGGTTCCGCCAACGAGCAAGACCGTGGCGACGGCCCAGAGGATCCCAAGCCAACGCTTGCGCTGCGATAATGCGATGAGCACGACTACTCCCGCCGGCGCGATGCCCAAGACCAATGGCGTCCAAAGCCCAATGACAGCAAGGGAACCCAGCGGAACCAAGAGCCAGCCGATATGTCGCGCGCTGTTAAGGCTGCGAGTTGCGAAGTACGCCGTAGCTGCAGTGATTGTCACGGCCATGACGAAATTAGTGAAGCCCGCGTTGAAGAGTGCCATTGGGCTGCCCAGCAGGGCGAAGGCTGCGAAGGCCACAACCGCCACCGGTGCAGCAAGTCGCTTGAGCCAGGCGTGATCGGGGGCAAGAGCATCGGCAACTCGCTTTGCCAGATCGCTTGCGATCCATGACAAGGCGCCAAGGCAGAGGGCAAAGCTGATGGCAGTCCACTGCACAAATGGCCAGAGCAGGTCTAAGCGATCTAGGCCTGCGCCATTTGAAGCAAGTGCCAGCAAGGACCAGATCGTTGTGTGCAAAGACGGGTACCACTGGTTCCACGCAAGGCCACCATCAAGAGTGGGCCAATGAGTGGCGCCAACTTCATACGTGTTGGCAAACGGAACGAAGTGACCCTGGTTGTCCCACCCGGTGAAGAACAATCCGCTGACAATCTGATCCGCGTTTGCTCCGAAATATGCGCTCATCAGCCAAAGTCCGCTGACAATGACGAGTGCTGCCACGCACCAGTCGGCAGCCTTCGGCTTAGGCAGGCTTGCGTACGACTTCAACTGCGGAATGAATCCAAGCCCCACGGCCAAAAGCACAGCTAAAGAGAGCCCAACGCGCGTACTCGTCTGAGTTACCGGTACCTCGCTGCCTCGCGGAATTGTGACCGCTACAAGTCCAGCAATGATGATGGCCGAGATGATCGCCCGTTCGGTAAGCGAACGACCCCACGGCGGTGCAACGGCAAGCAGGATCACGCATGCGATGAATCCGAGAACCGGAAGAACCCACAAGAGTGCAATGGCCACAACGGCCGCGACTGCCAGGACCTTGTTGGAGCGAGTCATCAACTTGCCTTCTGCATGCCGATGACGACATTGACCGGGGCATTCTGTACAGCACTGACCTCTGCTGTTCGCCCGGTGATGACCATGCCTTCAGTTTCAACCGGCGCCCAGCCCAAAGGTGCTGTGACACGCACGGTGATCGTGGATGGAATGAACAAGGATTGTGGGTCAGCTTGAAGCGCGTAGGTCAGTGAACCGTTGGCACTGAAGGATCCAGCAGGCAGGTCGTAACTCTCCGAGACCGTTGAAGATTGACCAGGTCCGGTCCACCCGACCACGCGCACAAGCTTCTGATTGAAGCCATCGTCGGCGTATCCGTGGCCGTACTGCTGATGATTCTTGAAGGGTCGAACAGCAAAGCCAGCCGGATAGGTCGCTTGCATATTCTCTGCGGCATCGGGCACGTACATGATGTACGCGGCCTTCAGCCAACTTGTCTCATAGCCGATGCGCTCGGATGGACCTTCGGGTCGATTGGCCGGAGTCGCGTTGGTGAGGATGACATCCTGAGTGATGTGTGCCGAGCCATCAGCATTGACGGCCGCATTGACGACGACGCTGCGCTTCTGGAAGACATCAACCTTGCTCTGGTTTCCGTTCTGCGTGTAGACCGCCGACCAGTCACCCGATGTCGGTGCAACCACTGCGCCACCAGCACCACTCTTCACAACGATTGACTCGAAATCAGGGTTGAGCATCCATACCTGGAAGTGACGGCCCGGTGCAGTCTTCGCCATCGCCTTTGCTGCAGTCACCAGCTCGTCGCCAGAAAGCAGTTTGGTCAGCAGCTGATCGAGCAATTCCTGATTGGCCTTCTGCCGAGCAACCGCCTCCTCCTGCCCGAACTTTGCATAGGCATCAATGAGAAGAATCTGTCCCAGCTTGTCCCCGGTGACCTCGCCATATGTCGGCGACTGGATGGCACCCATAGCGTTGAGCACTGAACCGATGGCGGTGAGGTCAACCGACACCACGCCGTCAACGGCCGGGTACTGACCACCCTGCCAAGCCCCATCCATTTCGCGCGCACTGATCAGCATGGACGGATGGGTATTGGTGACCACCATCGGTGCATCGCGCGGGTTGGTGTCGAAGAAGGGGTTCGCTGACGGTCCCCACCACTTCACGGGTGCATTGAGTGGCGGAAACAGTTCGGTACTCGTTTGTCCCTTGATCGGGATGGTGATGCGGCCTTCATCGAACTCAACAAGAATCAATGTGAGCGGTGCGCCACCTGATGCTCGCATCTCGGCTTGATTGCCGATGGCGATCAGATACCTCTTTGGACCGTTCGCGCCAAGTGCATCTGGCAGTTGCGGTGCCAGATCGACCAGGGCCTTCATTGCCTCCTGAATCGGTGCGATCTCTTTGAGCGCCTTGGCCTGGATCGATGCCAATGGACCCGAGAGCGGCCCATTGGCTTGTAACGATTCCAAGTTCGCGTACGTGCTTGTGATGCCTTGATCGATGGACTTCACGCGCGGTGGCAGTGCGCGCAAGGCATCAACGTCAATGGCACCGTTGTTGAAGATTTTCTCGGCGCCAGATTTGCCAGACAGATCTCCGAACAAGGTGAGCATGTCGCCAGTGCTGGTCGTGATGTGCTCACTTGCTGCGGCAATCCGCTCCCAGTTCGTGACAGCTGATCTCAATCCGGGAATCCAACTCAGCACCGTCATATTGCGACCATGTGCTGAGGCCGTGACTCGATCAGCCGCTGACTGCACTTGGGCGAAATCGGCCTGCGCCGCTACGTACTCGCCATCAGAGATCTGACCGGCGGCGCTTGTCAGGCTTGTTTGAAAACTTCGGGCACCAGTGATGAGTGAAATGAGCGAAGTGATGGTGGAGATTTGGAGCCAGACAACAAAGGTTCCGATCCCGATCCCGAGTGCAATGCCCAGCGCAAGGCGTGGAGATGACCGAGACACTTGGTGAGTATAGATAACGGGTCAGGAAATCCCTGTGTCGCGAACAGCTAGTAGGCGCCGTCTCCCACAAGCACAGCCTTGACTGTCTTGGCCACGATCACCAGATCAAGTGCGGGTGACCAATGCTCGACGTAGTCCAAGTCCAAACGCATGCGCTCATCCCAGTCAACGTCCTTGCGACCAGATACTTGCCAAAGGCCGGTGAGCCCAGGCTTGGTCAGGTGACGACGGTGATCGGCATCGCCGAGCAGCGGAAGCTCGTCGACGAGCACTGGGCGCGGTCCGACCATGGACATGGTTCCGCCCATCACGTTGATCACCTGAGGCGTTTCGTCAATAGACCAGCGGCGCAGGAAACGACCAAAGGGAGTGATGCGAGGATCTCCGCGGTATCGCGCAGCAATGCTGGAGTCTGGCGATCCGATGACTTCATCGCGATGCTCATCAGCACCGACATACATCGTGCGGAATTTTGCGACTTGGATGAGTTCTCCTCCGCGACCGACCCGCTCTTGGAAGTAGAACATCGGGCCGCGGCTGGTGAGCTTCACACCGATCGCGGCAATGATCATGAATGGCAGGAAGACCAAGAACAGAACGAAAGCAAAGAGAAGATCGATGGTGCGCTTGATGGCACGCTTGGGTCCGGTCAAGTGCGGCTCATCAAGATGGAGCAGCGGAAGATCAGCAGCCATGCGCATCGTGACGCGCGGGCCAGCGACATCACCCACGGCTGGTGCTACCAGCAGATCCACGCGCGGACCTTCCAGGCGCCAGGCCAGTCGTTGTACGACCTTTGCGCCGATGGCCGGTGAGCCAGCAATGGCCACGGTGTCAGCATCTTCCAAAGCAATCACTGCCATGACTTCATCGAGCCAGTCATCGAGTTCGTCTTCGGAGATGCCCAAGGGCGGTTCTTCGAGATCGTCGACCACGGTGAAGCCGGCCACTGGATCTCGATCGAGCATGTCGACGATCTCCGACTTTTGCGGCTCGGCGCCGATGACGACTGTGCGATGCAGGAAATGCCCATAGCGACGTTCGTGACGCAACCACGAACGAAGCACCCATCGCACAACGAGCAAGAGCAGCAAGCCAGTAGTGAAGGTGATCAGCACGAAGCCACGGGAGAGGTCGATTTTGAAAGCGAAGACGACAATCGCCACTGCTCCGAAGACTGTTGCCGCCGCTGACACCACTCTCTTGAATTCCTCGGAGCCAACACCGAGAACTCGAGTGTCATACGCACCACGCAACACCATGACTGCCATCCAGGCGAAGACCACGATCACCACGAGCGACACATAGGTGGGGTCGTTGATCTCAACATTGAATGGAATAGCCCACCTCAGGGTGAAGCCCACAACACCAGCAACGGTGATGGCGATGAAATCCCAGATGACTGCACGTGTTGCATAGACACGAAGGGGATCGCGACGCAAATGCGGCCGATCGCGGCGATTGTGCGCCGACGACCATCCAATTCGGGCCGGGGTACGCAGATGGCTCGTGGCGTCAGAGGGCATGGACCCGTCCTGCGCCACCTCGTGAGTCATCTCTCCTCCGAGTCCAAGGTTACCAGCGGGCCTGCCTTTGCCTTGGATCACGACCGGGCGGCTAGGCCTGCAGATAGATGCGAACTGGCACTTCAGTCAAGGTCAACTGCGAGCCAGAAGGCACCTGTGAGCACTTGGCTGCCGGATCGCAAACGAGAGTGCTGCCCTCGGGGGCGGTGTATTGAGCCGTTCCGGTGTTGGCCCAAGCCACGATCGACTTCTGCCCAGCGCGAGTGAAGTTGCAGGTCACCACATCGCCTGTCTCAGTACATCCACCGAAGGACGAGCCAACGACCCAGTTCTCCACGGCGAAGAATCCTTGCTCCGCAGGCGAACCCGGGTAGGCCTGAATACCCAGCAGCGGGTAGGGCTTCTGGGTCCAGATGTACCAATAGGAACGCTCAATGCCGAATCGAAGATCGTCGATGTAGGTGCGAACCACCCAGCCGGCGGCTTTCAATCCGGTGATCTTCTGCTTCGGGAGTGCTCCAGGGCCGGCCAAGCCGTAGTTGAGCTCGGTATCCCAGACGGGCATGTCGGCCGGGGCGCCGGAGTCTGCGATGACTTTCATCGCCATCTCGATCAGTTTGCCGCGCGCAACTGGATCCCCATCAGCCTTGGGATAGGTGTGCATCGCAAGTACATCAACTGGCCAATCGAGCTTGGCAAGCTCGCTCAGGTATGAGGCATAGAAGCGGTCGAAGGCGGACTGCAAGCGAAGTGCCGGTGACGCCGAAACGATCTTGGCCTCGGGGTCGTTGGCCTTGATGATGTCGTAGGCGCGCTTGGTCATCTCGGCCAGTTGCGCGGGAGTTCCGTTGAAGAACTGCTTGAGGTTGGCCTCGTTCCAGATTTCATATGAGGTGATCTGGCCCTTGTAGCGCGTCACAACTTCGCGGACCCAGGTATCCCAGTCGGCCATGTTCTTGGGAGCACTGTTTGCGCCCGGGTACGGCGGGTAGACGGGGTCGGTCACCTTCGATGCGGCCCAGGTCGGCGTAGTTCCGAGCACCATCAGGATGTCGGTCAGGCCCTTGGACTTGGCGTTGGCAAGAGCTCCGTCGAGGTTCTTCCAGTGGTACACGCCCTTGGAAGTCTCAATCTGTGACCAGGCGGTGCCGTTATCCCACAGTCGTAGCGCGCCGAAAGGTGCTGAGGACCAGGCCTCTACCTCTTCGCCCTCAATCTGCAGTCCTACCAGGGAAGCCGGAATCGCATCGGCTTCAAGCGTCGGCGCCGGTGAGGCACCGCTGCCAGCGTCATCCCCGCCGCCACACGCTGCCAGCAGCAGCGCGGCACTGAGTGCTAGAGCACCGAAGGCTGCTGATTTTGTGCGTTCTTGGCGTCGGTTCCGAACCATAAGGGCATGCTCCCAATCGTGACGTTTGTACCTGGAACGACCGCAGCGCACTCATTGAGCGCATTGCATTGGACCGTTGCCCCTGCGGGGACAGTGTAAGTACCGCTACCCGTTGTGGCCCAAACCACGATCTCAGGGCTGGAGTTATCGCCGAGCTGGCAGGTGTTCACGGCTGCGGTCGTGCAGCTGTAGAAGGAGTCGGTGAGCCAGCGCTGCACAGTCTGGAAGCCAAGGGCTCCCGGCGTGCCGTCAGTCATGACAATGCCAACACGACCATCTGGGGTGTTCCAGAAATACCAGTAGGAGCGAGAAACCCCAAGGCGGACGTTGTCAAGGTAGGTCTGAGCAACGTAGGCCGCGGCATCCGCACCACCGATGGAGCGCCCAGGCGTGCCGCCAGGCCCCTGGATTCCGTAGTTCACCTCGGTATCCCAGAGCTGACGGTCAGCTGGAACACCAGCCTTCCTCATGTCGGCTTGAGTCTTCTGGATGTAGTTCACGCGAGCGGCCGGACCTTCATTGCCTGCGGGGTAGGTGTGCACCGACACCGCGTCAATAGGCCAACCCTGCTTCTTCAAGGCCTTCAAGTAGGCGGGGAAGAATTTGTTGTAGCGAGCGGTCAAGCGCACAGTGCTGGAAGCCGAAACCACCGCTGCTGTGGGGTCGATCGACTTGATGATCGTGTAGGCCGCCTTGGTCAGGTCGGCCATCTGCTTCGGTGTGCCTGCCCAGTAGTTGGTCAGGTTGGCTTCGTTCCAGATCTGATAGGCGCCCACGCTGCCCTTGTATCGAGTGGCCACTGCGGTGACCCAGGACTTCCAGTCAGCCATGCTCTTGGGCATCGACGCAGCACCCTTGTATGGGTAGGTGCCCTGCTTCTTATTCGAGGCTGCCCAAGTCGGGGTCGATCCGAGCACGATCATCGAGTTCGCGCGCGCAAGGTTGCCGTTGCCAACGGCAGCATCCAGGCCATTCCACCAGTACTGACCCCTGGATTGCTCAACTTGACCCCAAGCCACGCCCGAGTCCCAAAGCCGCAAGGTCCCAAATGTCACCGACGGCTTCACGCCATTGGCAATGCCAGGCACGTGGAGTCCGAACGAGGTCGAAGGCACTGGGTTTGCTGCTGCTTGAGCCGGCACAGTTGCCGCCAAGGAACCAAGTACGGTGAGGCTTGCTACGGCCGCAATAAGGGCACGACGCATGAGGGAACTCCCAAAACGAGAAGACAAATGTTCTTTGACTCTAACTTAGAGAGTCAAGGAACAAGGTCAGCGACACCGCAGCACGTAGAGGCTCTGACCATCTGTTTCCTGGCCGTACTCGAAGCGATCAACTGCCAGATGAGCAGCATTCACATGGTCCTCGAAGTGCGGCCTGGAGAAGCGCGTGCAGTGCAGGCGCCCCTTCCAATCCAGGGGCCCATAGCCCTCAGGATTCTCCTCCCAGCCGGCTACATCCTCCTCGACGAAGCAGGTGACGAAAGCCTTGCCATGGGGGGTCAATGCCTCGCGGATGAGCTGCAGGTAGCCCGCCGTGTCCTGATCGTTCATATGTGAAAAGACCGAATAGGCGTAGAACACATCGACAGTGCCGGAATCCACCGAAAGGCTTCGCTCCCGCGAGCCGTCAGGGTTGTAGCGCTCATTGCTGACGTTCAAATAGGTAAAGCGAA
This sequence comes from Actinomycetota bacterium, assembly GCA_030650795.1. Classification (NCBI taxonomy): domain Bacteria; kingdom Bacillati; phylum Actinomycetota; species Actinomycetota bacterium. The sequence continues at coordinate 135,952 of JAUSDJ010000040.1, read as the reverse complement.
ATCCTGGCCCCGACAGGTTCTCTTCGGCCCATTCAATGAGCTCGGGCTGAATATCGACTCCGTGGTAATCGCGAATGCGTCCCAGATGTTCGCGCACGCCCACGGCCAAGCGGCCAGCCCCGCATCCCCAATCGAAGAGCGCTGACTCCGTGTTCAATCCGCAGTACTTCTCTAGCCGCTGCACATCGCCAACAGCAGTCTTGACGAAGGCCTTGTCGTTCTTGAAATGCTTGCCACCCATGCGGTATTTGCCAGGTGGAAGCGGAGTCTTGCTCTTGCGTCCGATCATGGATGAACCCTAATCGTCAGATTAAGAAGAACTCCTGCGCCTTGAGCGTCAAGGACTCTCGAACACTTGGGTGTGCGGCGTACTTGATGATGTTCGTCGCCTGCTCACTTTGCGATCGTCCAAATACAAACGCAATTCCATTTTCGGTGACAACAGCACTGTGTTGAACACTCGTCACTGGCTCAGTGATTCTCGGCACGATGGTCGACACATTCGCTTTGGGGTGCCAGGACGGAAGGGCAATGAAAGAACGACCGCCGCGCGAATGCATCGCGCCGACCATGAAGTCCGTTGCACCTCCGAATCCAGAGAAGATTCGGCCATTGATGCGACTGGCATTGGCCTGATCGAAGAGATCCACCTGCAGAGCTGCATTCACACTGGTCATTTGCGCCTGCCGCGCGATGGCTCCCGGATCGTTGACGCGTTCAGTGCGCATCATCCGGATCGATCGATTCAGATTGACCCAGTCGTACAACTCCCGTGAACCGAAGATGAAACTCGACGTCAACGGAATCTCAGGATCAAGAGCCCCCGCCTTATGCAGGGCCAGCACACCGTCGCTGAACATCTCTGTCCAGATCCGAAGCCCCTTGTGCTGAGTCAGGCCCGATAGCACTGCATCTGGCACCGAGCCGATGCCCAGTTGCATGGTTGATCCGTTTTCGATGACCGCGGCGATCCGATCGCCTATCTCCTTGGAGATTCCCGTCACTTCAAGCGCCGGATGCGTCGGGAGTGGTTCATCAACTTCTACGAGATAGTCAACATCATTCTCATAGAGTTGGGCATCGCCGTAGGTGTACGGCATTTGCGGATTGGCCTGAGCGATCACCAAGCCACCATGTGCTCGAGCCGATTCGATCGCGGCGGGCAGGATGTTGACCTCAGTGCCAAGGCTCAGAGTGTCAAAGCGGCGGCTCGAGGTATGCAGCAACACCAAGTCCGGGCGGTAGTGATCGCGAAAGAGCACCGGCACCAGGCTCAACCGGCAGGGAATGTACTCAAGATCCGCATAGCCGCGCATTCCAGCCCCGATGAACGCCGTTTCGTACCGAACACCGGGTCGTGCTGGCAGCCCGAGTTGAGCGTTCAGCATGTGCAGTCGGTAATGCGAAACATGCGCATCAAGTGAACCGAGCAGCACATGTGGTGTCGCGAAGTTTCCTGACGTGACCACCCGCGGGTTGTCCGGGAGTCCGTCATATATCCGAGCCAGCTGATCGGGGGTGATCACGCGCATGGCGCAATCTTGGCGCGAAGCCACCCTCGCGGACCATCGGCGCGGGGCGCGCCCTGTGCCAGAATGGTCAAATGCAGCCGGAAATCGCCTGGGGCGATGCCAAGGTCTACGTCGCCGGACACCACGGGCTCGTTGGTTCAGCGATTGTCCGCGCTCTTGAGACCGTCGGGGTCGGCGAAGTCATCGGCTGGCGTTCGAGTGAACTGGATCTGCGCGACCGCGGCGCCACCTTCGATGCCATAAACGAAGCCAAGCCCGACATCATCATCGATGCGGCGGCAAAGGTCGGCGGCATCATGGCGAACTCGACGTACCCAGTTGAGTTTCTGCGCGACAACATCCTGCTGCAGACCAACATCATGGACGCGGCACACGCGGCCGACATCAATCGCCTGCTCTTCCTAGGCTCCTCTTGCATCTACCCACGCAATGCGAGTCAGCCAATTCGTGAATCCTCACTGATGACCGGTCCTTTGGAGCCAACGAACCAGGCCTACGCCATGGCCAAGATCGCTGGCATCTACTACATCGAAGCTCACCGCACCCAGTACGGACGTCACTGGATTTCTGCGATGCCCACAAACCTGTATGGCCCCGGTGACAACTTTGATCTTGAGACCTCACATGTGCTGCCGGCATTCATCCACCGCTTCCACGACGCCAAGGTCTCTGGCGCCCCGACAGTCACGGTGTGGGGCACCGGAGCTCCTCGTCGAGAGTTCCTGCATGTTGATGACCTCGCCGACGCCTGCTTGTTGCTGCTGAACAACTACGACTCACCTGAAACGATCAACGTGGGTCTTGGCGATGACATGCCCATTCGCGAGCTGGCCGAAACCGTCGCAGCAGTCGTGGGTTTCAAGGGCACGATCGAGTGGGATTCGTCCAAGCCCGATGGCATGCCGCGCAAACTGCTGGACACCAGCCGCATCAACGAACTCGGCTGGAAACCGCAGATCTCATTGCGCGAGGGTTTGGAATCCACTTACGCCTGGTACCTGAACACCTACGCCTGATCCGGAGGACCAATGGCAGGCAACGCCTCCGCGAACGCACCTGTCCAGGTACTCCTTGCTGGTCGCACGGCATCTCTCGTTCGCCTGACGTGCAAGCCAGGTCTTCGACCAGCATTGCTTGATGTGCTCAATAACTATCTGGATCGACTCGGCGAAGAGCCAGGCACAGAGATCTTCACCTTGTCGATAGATCCCGACAACGATGATCTCGTGTGGATGTACGAGGTATTCGCGAGCGAGGATGCCCAACGCGAACACATGCAAGCACCAGCCTTGGGCGAGATGCTGCCGCTGATGCAAGAACTCCTCGATGGCCCTCCCGCGGTGCTGCGCATGATGCCTTTGCGCTTGTCACTGCAAGAAACGGTGCTCAGCGACGAGTTCGAGATCTAGGAGAACGGCGGCCGCTCGTCCAGTTTCATGCTGGCTCGCCCGGCAGCGCGCCATACCTTCGCCGTTGCATCACGGTCCTCGTCTGTCACCAAGTTGCCCATCACTCGCAGAGCAATTGTCATCAGTGCAGTGGATCGCATCCCCACTGGTCCGAGGGTCTTGATGAATCCAGGAACAGTCAGCAGGCCAGCCAGGCGGCGGGCAATTGAGAATGCCGTGCCATAGCGAATGCTCAACTCACCTGGCCAGATGTGTGAGTAGTCCAAGGCAGAATTCCCCTTGGTATGCATAAGGATTTCCGCGACGAGATGGCCGGTCTCCAGGCCATAGTCGATGCCTTCGCCATTGAGCGGGTTGACGCATCCGGCCGCATCACCAATGAGCATCCAGTTAGTGCCAGCGATGTTGCTTACCGCTCCACCCATCGGAAGCAATGCCGACGAGAAGAGCTTCAAATCACCTTCCAGCAACCACTGCTTGCGTTGTTGATCGGTATAGAGCTCGGTGAGTGCTCGAAGATTCACATCGGCTGGTCTCTTCGTCGTAGCAAGGGTGCCGACGCCAATATTCACCTCGCCGTCGCCGAGCGGAAATATCCAGCCGTAGCCCGAGAGCACTTCGTTCTGCTCCCCGCGCAGTTCCAGATGCGAGGAAATCCACTTGTCATCGGATCTGGCACTGCTGATGTAGGCGCGACCAGCAACTCCGTACGCCGTGTCCTTGTGCCATTGGCGACCCAGGATTCTGCCGAGCTGCGATTTGGCACCATCAGCAACGATCAACCGCTTGCATCGAATGACTCGCGAGACTTTCTTCCCGTTTTCGACGCACGTGAAGGTCACCGAAGCCACCCGACCGTCCTCAAATTCGACATCGGCTGCGCGATGTCCATCAAGGGGAACAGCGCCGGCCGCCAGTGCCACCTCGCGAATCCGCGCATCCAATTCAGTGCGCGGCACAGCCGATCCGTAGTTGGGTAGCGAACCTCCTGGCCACGGGAGCATCAGAGTCTGACCAAAGCCCGCCGCACGCAAACCCAAGTTGCGCGGCTGATCCTGCAGCCATTGGCCCAGGCCCAATTCATTGAGTTCATGTATCGCTCGAGGTGTCAGACCATCGCCACAGGTCTTGTCACGCGGAAAGACCTGAGCATCTGCAAGCACGACATCGAGCCCAGCCCGGGTAGCCCAAGCAGCTGCTGCCGCACCAGCGGGGCCAGCGCCGACAACCAGAACATCGGTGTCGGATGGGCTCGTGAGCATTGCATGATTCTCGCGGAAGCCGCGGCCGGACAAGCTCTGCGGGGTGCTCGGCAAGCTCTGACTCTTGTGATGTCGCGACTACGGTGACTTGCGTGCGAAGTCCAATTGCGCTCGCTCTCGCGGGCTTGCTTGCCAGTTGCGGCATTGCATTTGTCACACCCGCCGAAGCGGCGACTCAACTTTCCGAGACGGTTTTGAACTCACTGCCTGTCTCCCCCGAGCATGCCGAGGGCTACGACCGATCGCTGTTCAAGCACTGGATCACTCAGTACGGCTGCACGACTCGGCAAGACGTGATCATCCGCCAGCGAACCGCAGGCACAGTCAAAGGATGCGCCGTGGCTGACGGTCAGTGGTTCTCTGACTACGACGGAGTCATCACATCCAATCCGCGCGGCTTCGATATTGATCACCAAGTTCCGCTGAAGGAGGCCTGGGATTCTGGTGCTTGGCGGTGGACTCCTGACGAGCGCAAAGCATTTGCGAATGACCTGGGCTACGCGAATTCGCTCAATGCTGTCAGCGCCTCCTCGAATCGTTCCAAGGGCGAGCAAGATCCGGCCGAGTGGATGCCTCCACGCGCGGGTGATGCTTGCAGATACGCAAAAGCCTGGGTCGGAGTGAAATATCGATGGCGCCTCGCCGTTGATACAACTGAGAAATCAGCACTGGTTCACATCCTGCGTGCTTGTCCAGCGAGGATGGACTTGCCGCAACTGGCCGCGCTCTAACTCAGCCGGTTGATGGGCGTCGACTAGACGACGACGCAGACGCCGAGAACCAAACCTGGGACAGTGAGGAAATCGACTTTCAGCAGGAGTTCGGGATCATCAACGCAACTGACGAAATGCTCTTTGGGGCTGCCAGCAATGATCGGCCATCTGCGCAAATCGCCGCCGAGCCCAAGACCAACAGCCTTTGAGGCGGCTTCCTTGGCAACAACGGCACTCAACAAACTCATCTGCTCCTGCGCGACCAGGGCCGTCTCAGTTTCAGTGAGCACTCGAGCAACCGTCGTTGCCGGTCGATCGAATCTCTCGACATCAACGCCCACTGATTCGGTGCCAGACACCGCTGCGACCATGACGCCCGGTGCATGCGCGAGGGATACCACTGGCAAAACCAGCGCACGGTCCTCGGCCCACGTTGCTTGGGGCGCGCCAGCATCTGTGCGGGTGATGATCAGTTCCTTGGCATCGACCTTGAGTTGATGCATCTCTAGCATCCAGGCACACACCGCCTCCTTCAACGCGATGCGTCCAAAGAGCCATTCCATGCGTCGAGTCTGCTTGGCCTGCATTGACTCCCAGCTGGCAAGCTCAGCCGAGGTGAGCCACTGTGCTCCGCGTTGCTTCAACATCTCTTCTGGGTAGGCCTTGAGCTCGTCGACGACCGTGACATGCACTCGAGCAAATGGCTCAACCACGCATACGTAGGTCGCCATTCGCGAACAGTACGGCGTTGGGGATTGAACGGTTGGCGAATGACCGACCTGCGACCAACATCAGGTGGTAAACGAATGTTTACCGCCAACTAGAACCCCATCACCTGCGTTCCAAAGTGCTTCTGTACCTTCGGCAGTCGCCGAAACATCTGAGTTGGGGCACACATGAAGGTTTGGTTCATCACCGGCACATCGCGCGGATTCGGCTATGTCTGGACACAAGCCGCGCTCGAACGTGGCGACAAGGTCGTGGCTACGGCCCGCGATCTGGAGCCTCTAGCCCCGCTGGTTGAGAAGTTCGGCGACGCGATCCTGCCGATGCGCCTGGATGTCTCCGACAAGGATGCCGTGTTCGATGCAGTCGCAGCCGCACATGCACATTTCGGACAACTCGACGTTGTCGTCAACAACGCTGGGTTCGGCCACATCGGCTATGTCGAGGAGCTGACCGAAGCTGAGATCCGGGCGCAGTTCGAAACCAATGTGTTTGGCGTCATTTGGGTAACTCAGGCCGCCTTGCCATTCCTTCGCGCTCAGGGTTCGGGGCATCTCATTCAGGTGAGCAGCGCAAGTGGTCTCACAGCTGCGGGCGGGATGGGTCTCTACAGCGCATCGAAGTGGGCATTGGAAGGGCTTTCTGAAGCGCTTGCTCAAGAGGTTCGCAAGTTCGGCATCAGCGTCACTCTGATCGAGCCCGGCGGATACGCAACAGGATTTGGCACTGCTGGTCGACGAACATCAGACATCCATCCGGACTACGTCGCTTCGCACGAAAAGCTCGCGAAGCTCTTCGGCACCGCGGCCGGCTCGGACGCCAACGACAGCATCGCTGCACTGTTCGCAGTTGTCGATGCGGAAAAGCCACCTGTGCGTTTGCTGCTTGGCAATCAGGCCGTTGACATCGTCAACGGCGCATACGAGCGCCGACTCAACGACTGGAAGGCCTGGGAAGCGGTCTCGCGTTCTGCGGGCTAGCGCAATCTGTTTTGCCGCATCTATGAAGTACGCCATGCTGCTCTCGTGAGTGGACGCTTAGTCATCATGGGTTCGGGCGAGAATGCCCCAGGCATGGTGAAACTGCATCGCACTCTGCTCGAACCGCTCACTGATGGCGCCAAGACGATGCTCGACACGCCAGCTGGATTTCAGGTCAACGCTGACGACCTCGCCTCGAAATATCAGCAGTACTTCGAGGAGTCCGTGGGCCAAGTCATTGAGATCGGAAAGTGGCGTCGCAAGGACGATCCGATCCTTGAACGCGAGCGCACTTTGGCACTCATCAATCGCTCAGATTGGGTGTTCGCCGGGCCCGGCAGCCCTTCGTACGCACTGCATCACTGGCTGGACACCCCAATTCCGGCAGCACTCGAGCAAGTGCTGGCGCGCAATGGGACTCTCGTGATTGGCAGCGCCGCAGTCGCCACTCTTGGCAGCCACGCAATCCCGGTCTATGAGATCTACAAGGTCGGACTTGATCCCTATTGGCTCGCCGGCCTTGATCTGCTTGGCAAGGCAACTGGAATCCAAGCGGTGGTCGTTCCGCACTTCGACAACCGCGAGGGCGGCAGACACGACACGAGTTGTTGCTACATCGGCCTGGAGCGACTGAAGTCCTTGGAGGCAATGCTTCCAGCTGGGGTCGGCATCATCGGAGTCGACGAACACACAGCGGTGGTGCTCGACTTGGTCACCGAGGAAGTCTCTGTGCACGGACCAGGTGGTCTGACTTTGCGTCTGAACGGCGAGTCAGAATTCATTGCCTCGGGCACGTCCACCAATTTGGAACATCTACGTACGTTCTTCCAGACCACCGATGCAGCAGTTGCAGCGACCGCCACACTTGCCAGCACTCATGACGCTGATCCCGCGTTGCGCTTTGCTGACCGACTAGCCGCCGGCGATGCCGATGGCGCAGTTGCTGTCAGTCTTGAAGTTGAAACCGTGCTCTTCAATTCAGGTTCCTCTGAAGCACACCTTGCCCTGCGTTCGATGCTCGTGCAGTTGGCTGACACTTCGCGCAATGGACTCGTCGATAGCCGTTCGGTGCTTGAGCCCTTAGTCAACATCGCCCTCGAAGTTCGTCGGGTAGCCCGCGATAACAAGGACTACGCCATGAGCGATCTGGTGCGTGATTCGCTCACTGCGGCAGGCATCGAAGTGCGCGATACCCCTGAAGGCATGATCTGGGAGCAGGTCACGAACCATTGAAGGCCAAGGGTGCAATCTCCCTTGGCCTTCAATGCACGTGCGCGAGGGGGGAGTTGAACCCCCACACCCTTTCGGGCACACGGACCTGAACCGTGCGCGTCTGCCTATTCCGCCACTCGCGCTCGCCTTGCTTTGAAGCATGCAGAGCGTACATGGTCCGCAGGAGCGCTAATCTCGTAGTCCAGCGTCTGGAAGGCCTGGATTCCCAGAGGAGCACCGTGCCTGAATCCACTCGCATGACCGTCACTCGCCTGATCCCGGCTTCAGCAGAGGCCATCTATGCGCTCGTCACCTTGCCGTCCGGGCATGTGGCGATGGACGGCTCAGGCATGCTGCTCGCCGCTCCTGATGACAAGCCGCTGACTGCGGTGGGCGACACCTTCGTCATCAATATGGATCGCGAGCCGCTGGGCGATGTACCCGACATGGGCAAATACGACGTGCTCAACACCGTGCTCGCCATCGAACCGAATCGTCTTCTGGAGTGGAGCGTGGGCACCTTCGGGCGTCCAGCATTCGGCCATTTCTATGGCATCAAGCTCACCCCGATCAGCGATTCGCAGACTCAGGTCGACAACTATGTCGATTGGAGCGGGATCCCCGAGAAGTACCGCGATCGGGTCACCTTCCCCGTCGTTCCCGAGCACATGATGCAAGCCACCCTGGTGCGCTTGGAAGAGGCACTTCTCTCGACCTGAGCCCGACCGCCGAGCTTGGTCAAGGCTGCCTTGCGCCCCGAGTCGCGCCTCAGGGATTCCACAAGCATGCGAGGTACCATGCCAAGAACGCTGTCAATTGAACGAGGTGTGTGTGGGCTTGCTAGCTCGGTTTGAGGATTCCCTCGACCGGATGGTCAATGGGGCGTTCGCGCGTGCCTTCAAGGCCGAGGTTCAGCCAGTCGAGATTGCATCGGCGCTCCAACGTGAACTCGATGATCGTGCAGCGATCATGGATCGCAACCGCACCGTGGTTCCCAATGTCTTCAACATTGAACTCTCCGGCCACGACTACACCCGGCTGGCGGTATTTCGCGATGCACTCCAAACCGAGTTGACTGCCTTGGTCAAGGGCTATGCGGCCGAGCAGCGCTACACCCTTCTGGGCGGAGTGCAGGTGATGATCTCCCAAGACGAAGAACTCGAAACCGGCATCTTCCGCGTCCGCAGCGAAGCCCGCGCAGAAGTTGCCGCACAGGGTGGCAGCGCTGACCTCGACAGCCAGGCTGGCGTCGCCCTTGGCGGTCAGCCTCGACTTGAGGTTGGGCGTATGGCCTATCCCTTGGTTCGCGCGGTCACCAGAATCGGTCGCGGGGCCGATGTCGACATCCGCGTGGATGATCCGGGAGTCTCGCGCCACCACTGCGAAATCGTGATGGGTACGCCGCTTCGCGTTCGCGATCTCAACTCCACAAATGGCACCACAGTTGGTGGTCGGCGCGTCACTGAACTCGAACTTGCTGAAGGCACGGCTATCCAGGTTGGATCAACCACGCTTGTGTTTCGGAGTATCTGAGCCGTGTCCGAGCTCGGACTTACCCTTGCAAGGCTTGCCTTCCTGGGACTGATGTGGCTCTTTGTCCTGGCAACGGTGCTGGTGCTTCGGCGCGATCTCAAGCAACCAGCCGAAGCCCGCCCTATCGCCCTTGGTCGCACGCCACGTCCTCCTCGGCCACCCAAGGTGCCCAAGAGCAAGGCAGCAAAGGTGCGTGGTTCCAAACTCATCGTCACTGACGGTGCGCTGAGCGGAACCGTCATTCCCTTGGGCACAGCCGATGTCACCATCGGCCGCGCACCGGATTCCACAGTTGTCGTCGAAGACGACTACGCATCCAGTCGTCACACGCGCGTCTTCGTTATCGACGGAGTGTGGATGGTCGAAGACCTGGGCTCCACCAATGGCACCTGGATTGATCGCACTCGCATTACGAGTGCAACAGCGCTGCCGGTTGGAGTGCCACTGCGCGTGGGTCGAACTACCTTGCAATTGCAGAAGTAGCTGAGAGCCCCATGCAATTGCGCTACGCCGCTCGATCCGATGTCGGACTCGTACGACCTGGCAACGAGGATTCCGGCTACGCGGGACCAAGTCTCTTGGTTGTGGCAGACGGCATGGGCGGTCATGCTGCAGGCGAGTTGGCCTCTGCAACAGCCGTCGCCATGCTCGCCGAGCTCGATGCCGCCCCACCCGCTGATCCGGTGACTGCACTGGCAGACACCGTGGATCGCATCGCAAGCACCATCGTCGACCTTGTGTCGCAGGACACCGAGGTCGAAGGCATGGGTACCACCGTCACCGCCCTCTACTGGCTCGGTGCTCGGGTAGCCGTCGTGCATGTGGGCGACTCAAGGGCCTATCTGCTGCGTGATGGTGAGCTCAGTCAGCTCACCCACGATCACACGTACGTCCAAACTCTTGTTGATGCCGGCCGTATTTCAGAAGAAGAGGCAGCAACGCATCCACGGAGATCGCTTCTGATGCGCGCTCTTGACGGCGTGAATCCAGTCGAAGCTGATCTTTCCGTTCGTGAGGCACGCGCAGGGGATCGATACCTGCTGTGTTCTGACGGTCTTTCCGGGGTGATGAGCAATGAGGAAATCGGCAGCCTGCTGGCCGAAGGTGAGCCAACTGGATGCGTCACTCGTCTGGTTGATCGCGCACTTGAATACGGCGCACCTGACAACGTGACCGTTGTCGTTGCCGATGTCATTGACTACGACCTTGACATCGCCGACTCAACAGTTCTTCCTGTTGTTGTCGGAGCCGCTGGCGAACTTCGGGTGCGTGAGCGACTGCCCCATGTTGAGTTTCCACTTGATGCGCAGCCTGATCCAGAAAACGTTGCGATCGCGCGTGAACGCGCGGTGGCAGCAACTCCCGAGAGCGCACTGAAGGTTCGCAAGCGTGAAGTTCGACGTCGACGATGGGTGCAATGGACTCTGAGCATCGTTGCAATCCTTGTGGTATTTGCCCTCGCATTCTTCTCCGGGCGAGCCTGGCTGCAACACCAGTGGTATGTCAGCGTCTACGGCAACCCGGGCACTGGAACCGTGGCGGTGTACAACGGCATTCCCGGTTCTGCGCTTGGTATTTCCTTGTCGAGAGTCACCACAGACAGCCATGTTGCCGTTGGCACGCTCCCGCTGTTCGATCAAGAATTGGTGAGCAAGGGCATTCCTGCCGCTGATGAGAATGATGCAGCGCGCATCACGAAGGAATTGGCCGAACGCGCGGCCGATTGCCAGGCCGAGGTGCCAGCTGCTGGCTGTCCAGGAACGCCGAACTGATGGCATTCCAGAATGTGCCAACGCGGCAACCCAACCGTCGCACCACTGAACTGCTGCTGACCATCGGAGCATGGTCTCTGGGCGTGATAGCGGCTGTGCAGATTGGTTGGGCAACAGGCGAAGGCATGACCGTCCCGATGTGGATCACAGTGAGCATCGTCGGGATTCTTGCCATTGCCATGCATATCGTCGTGCGCCTTCGCGCCAGCTATGCGGATCCGATTCTGCTGCCGATCGCCACGCTGCTCACAGTCATTGGTCTGGTGATGATCTACCGAATCGATGTAGCTGCAGAGCAAAGAGCGCAGCGCAATGCTGCGCCGCAGCCAACGCCTGATGTCTACGCGCAGCTGACGTGGTTTGCGGTAGCCGTGGTGCTGTTTGTTGCCACCATCATCTTGGTTTCAGATCACCGTCGGCTTCAGCGATTCACCTACACCTTCGGCCTTCTCGGCTTGCTGGCCCTCGTGCTGCCGCTTGTTCCCGTGATCGGCAACACCATCAATGGCGCAACATTGTGGGTCCACGTTTTCGGACTGTCATTCCAGCCTGCCGAAGCCGCGAAGATCCTGCTCACTATCTTCTTCGCCGGCTATCTCGTCATCAAGCGCGATTCACTGGCATTGGTGCGCACGAAGATCTTCGGCATCGGCTTTCCGCGCCCGAAAGACTTGGGCCCGATCGTTGTTGCCTGGATTGTGTCTCTTGCCGTGCTTGTGTTTGAACACGATCTCGGCACATCCCTGCTGTTCTTCGGCCTCTTTGTCTTCATGCTCTACATCGCAACCCAGCGGCGCTCGTGGCTGATCCTCGGCGCAACGCTGTTTGTGCTCGGTGCCACCGCCGCGTACTTCGCCTTCGGCCATGTGCGGGTGCGCGTTGATATTTGGTGGGATCCGTGGGGCGATGCAAACAACACCGGCTATCAACTCGTGCAGTCGCTCTACGGTCTTGCAAGTGGCGGCATGTTCGGCAGCGGACTGGGTCAGGGCTACCCCGATTTTGTTCCCTTTGCCAACACTGACTTCATCGTCGCTGCACTTGGCGAAGAACTCGGGCTGACCGGGCTCATCGCAATACTCCTGCTCTACGCAGTTCTTGTGGAGCGCGGCATTCGCACGGCGATCGCTGTGCGAGATTCCTTTGGGCAGTTGCTCGCCGTTGGTCTCTCGCTGACCTTGGCCTTGCAGGTCTTCGTCATCGTTGGCGGTGTTACTCGCCTCATTCCACTGACCGGACTGACGACTCCATTCCTCTCCTATGGTGGCTCCTCACTCGTTGCCAACTGGGTGATCGTCGCGCTACTCATCCGCATTTCGGATCGTGCCCGTCGACCCGACGTCTACGTACCCAGCGTTGATGAGGCCATGACCCAGGTGGTGCGCAAGATATGAATCGCCCCATCCGCCGCGTCAGCGCGGTGCTTGCTCTGCTCTTGCTTGCGCTCATCGTCAACATCACGATCATCCAGGTCTTCCGAGCCGCTGACTATCGGGATCGACCCGGCAATCAACGACAGCTGCTGGCCCAGTACGACCGCGAGCGTGGACCGATCCTGGTCGCCGCTGATCCCGCTGCGCGTTCGGTCGAAACCGGCGACACCCTTCGATACAAGCGCGTGTACTCCAATGGACCGCTCTATGCGCCCGTCACTGGTTTCTACTCGCTGGTCTACGGCGCGACAGGGCTTGAGCGCACTGAGAACCGCATTCTCAACGGCAGTTCAGATCTGCTGTTTGTTGATCGCACCAAGCAACTCTTCGCCGGCCGGCAGATTCAAGGTGGGGCGGTGACCACCACGATCAACGATCACGCACAAGAAGCGGCCTTCACGGCACTGGGCAGCAAGACGGGCGCAGTTGTCGCAATCGAGCCATCGACCGGTCGCATTCTGGCCTCGGTGCAATCCCCTTCTTTCGACCCGAATCGGCTGTCATCGCATGACCCGGCGCAGATTCGCGCCTATTACGAGAAGCTCAGTGCAGATCCAAAGAAGCCGCTGCTCAACCGACCACTCGTCGGGTTGAACCCACCAGGTTCGACCTTCAAGATGGTCGTCACGGCGGCGGCCCTTGCCTCGGGCAAGTACACCGCAGACTCGATACTGCCCGGCCCCAGTTCCTACAAGCTGCCCGACTCCTCAAAGGAGCTCCACAATTGGCAGGGAAGAGCCTGCAGCTCAAGTGGCTACCTCACCCTGCGACAAGCACTTGCCATTTCATGCAACACGGCATTCGCGTACCTGGGCAACCAACTCGGAGCCGATGCCCTGCGCGCTCAGGCAGAGAGCATGGGCTTCAACACGAGTTTTGAGGTGCCGCTACGCGCAGCCCGATCAACTTTTCCCGAGGACCCCGACGCTCCGCAAACCGCACTGAGCTCCATCGGTCAGTTCGACGTGCGCGCCACTGCCTTGCAGATGGCGATGGTCGGTGCTGCCATCGGCAACAAGGGCGTCACCATGAATCCGTACATGGTTCAGCAAATCAGAGGTCCCGACTTGTCCATCCTGCAGACCACACTGCCTTCGGTGTTCAAGCAGGCCATGACTCCCCAGAACGCGGTATCCGAGACCGAGATGATGGTCAACGTTGTGAACAACGGCACTGGCTCCAATGCACGAATCCCGGGGGTTGATGTTGCAGGCAAGACTGGAACTGCGCAGACTGGCAATGCCCGACCGTCGATCGCGTGGTTCGTCGCATTTGCTCCGGCAAAGAATCCGCAAGTTGCTGTTGCAGTGATGATCGAGGAAGCCGGCACGAGCGAAATCAGTGGAAACGGACTCGCAGCGCCGATTGCTAAGAAAGTCATCGAAGCGGTGCTGCTGGATTCAAAGACCAACCTGAGATAGTTGGTCACTAAGTCAATGGAGGAAGTGTGAGCGACGTGCGCATGCTTGGTGATCGCTATGAAATTGGCGAGGTCATCGGGCGTGGAGGCATGGCCGAGGTTCATGAGGCGCGCGATGTGCGACTCGGACGTCGAGTAGCCATCAAGATCCTGCGGCCCGACCTCGCACGCGACCCCGATTTCCAGGTTCGCTTCCAACGCGAGGCGCAATCAGCTGCCGCCTTGAACCACCCGAACATCGTCGCGGTCTACGACACTGGCGAGGATCGTCTCGATGGTGAGGATGGCGGACAACAGGTCGTAGTGCCATACATCGTCATGGAATTCGTTGATGGCATGACCTTGCGTCAACTGATCTCAGCTGGACGGCGCCTGCTGCCTGAGCGAGCACTGGAGATCGCATCCGGTGTGCTCTCCGCTCTGGACTACGCACACCGTCATGGCATCGTCCATCGTGATATCAAGCCGGCCAACGTGATGTTGACCCGCACTGGCGACGTGAAGGTCATGGACTTCGGCATCGCCCGCGTCATCAATGAGTCAGGCATCAGTATCACTGCCACTTCGGCAGTGATGGGTACTGCGCAGTACCTCTCTCCTGAGCAGGCTCGTGGAGAAGTGGTGGACGCGCGCAGCGATCTCTACTCCACAGGTGTCCTGCTTTATGAGCTGCTCACTGGCCGGCCACCGTTCATTGGCGAGTCGGCGGTTTCCATTGCGCACCAACATGTTTCTGAGATGCCTACCCCGCCATCGCAGATCGACAACGGTGTTTCTCCCGAGATCGACCTGATTGTTCTGGCGGCCTTGGCCAAACGCACAGATGAGCGTTACCAAACCGCTGGTGAGTTCCGGGCAGATATTGAAAGGGTGATTCAAGGCGGTCCCATGACTGCCGCCGTGCCCACCATGATGGTCAGCGAACACACCCAGATGCTGTCGCCCGTTGAAGCCTCAGGCAGCGCCGCCTACGCGCGCTATCAACAACAGCGGCGCGGACGCGGCGGGGCCTTCTGGGCAATCGCTGTTGTCGCAATCGTTGGAGCCATCGCTGCTGCACTGTTCTTTGTTCTTCCACTCCTTGGCGTTGCAAGCGCCAACAAGGTCACTGTTCCGAACCTTGAGGGCCTCACAGTCGAAAGCGCGCAATCCCTGCTGAGTTCCTCGAATCTGACTCTCGGAGGTCAGACCACCGAGGTCTCAGATCGCCCACTGGGCCGCATCATCGCTCAACTCCCTGCATCTGGTGAATCCCTTGAAGAGGGGCAGGCCGTCAACGTTACGGTCAGCAGCGGCAAGGAGCAGGCCACCGTGCCCCAATTGACCGGGCTCACATCGGTCGATGATGCGCGCACGGCACTTGAGGATGTTGGCCTGCAATTGGGACCCGTGAGTTTCGTGGAGTCAGACTCCCCTGGCGGCTATGTCCTGTCGCAAAGCCCAAGTGAGGGCGCGCAAGTCAACGTGGACAGTACGGTGTCGATCAAGGTCGCTTCCGGAAGCAAATCAGTCCCATCGGTTATCGGTTCAACTGAAGCACAGGCCCGCAGCGACATTGTTCAAGCAGGATTCGATCCGCAGGTGATCTATCAGGAGACCGGCGCAGACGTCGCGGGGATCGTCTTGGCCCAGTCGCCGAAGGGCAACGCCAAATTGGATCGTGGCTCCGTCGTGACCATCACCGTTGGCAAGGTTGGAGCCTTACCCACTCCAACAATTGTTGAGAGTCCACCACCACAAGTGGGCTAGTGATGCACCACAGGGGCGAGCCCCACGCTGTTGGCTATGGCGTTTTCATCGCCACACTCGGCCAACCAGTTCGCCAGCATGCGATGGCCCCCCTCGGTCAGTACTGACTCCGGGTGAAATTGCACGCCTTCGATCGGCAGCGAGCGGTGGCGAACACCCATGATGACGCCGCTGTCGGTCTGACCAGTGATCTCGAGTTCGGCCGGCATGGTTGCCGGGTCGATCGCCAGCGAGTGATAGCGCGTAGCAGTGAACGGATCGGGGAGTCCGTGCATCACGCCAATGTCGCCATGGTGCACCAGCGAGACCTTGCCATGCAGCAGTTCAGGAGCACGTCCAACGGTTGCGCCAAAGGCCACGCCAATGGCCTGATGGCCAAGACACACTCCCAAGATTGGCAGTTTGCCGCCGCACTCCTGAACGATGGCAACGCAGACTCCGGCATCCTCGGGAGTACCCGGCCCAGGAGACAGCAGCACGCCATCAAAGGCCAAAGCTTCAGCCGGCGTGACCTCGTCATTGCGCAAGACTGTGACGTCAGCTCCAAGTTGTGCCAAGTACTGCACGAGGTTGAAGACAAATGAGTCATAGTTGTCCACAACCAAGATCCGGGTCATACCCGGTATCTTCTCAGCACGAGGTCGGGCTCACGTGCGCCGGCTCGAACACAGGAGGGTGACCACAGTGCCAGAGTCCAAGCGTCGCAAGAAGGACAACGGGTACACACCGCCTCCAAGCATGGGCGAGCGCAAGATTGCCAGACTCGGATCCCCCCGCTGGCTGGCGCCACTCATGGTGGCCTGCTTCCTCATCGGCCTGATCTACATCGTGGTCTTCTACATCGCTGGTGCACAGATTCCGATCATGCGTGATCTCAACAATCTGGTGAATATCGGCATTGGCTTTGGATTCATCATCGCCGGATTCTTCCTATCCACGAGATGGCAGTAGCACCGACCTCAGTTCCGGATGTCCGCGTGGCTACAAGGTGTAGTGGAAGCGACAGGCTGCAACACGTACTTCTTGATCAACGACTTTGTAGACCAAACGATGCTCATCAGTGATGCGTCGCGACCAGTAGCCGTGCAATCCATGCTTCAGTGCTTCCGGCTTGCCTATGCCGACATTCGGTTCATCGATGAGCGCCCCTTGAGCGATATCGCGCAATAGCTCATTGATCCGCTTCAGTACTCGACGATCCTGACCCTGCCAGTAGAGATAGTCAGTCCAGGCTTGCTCATCCCAAACGAATCTCATTCCAGGAGTTGTCGATCCTGGCCAAGACCGGACTCCAGACGCTCAATCGCGGCGATGAGTCGCGCAGCGTTCGCGGGGTTTTGCAGCAGATAGGCCGTCTCCTTGAGGGATTCGTAATCTTCAAGCGAGACGATCACCACAGGGTCATGGCCAGCCCGGGTCACGATGACTTCTTCACGATCATTGGTGACCGAATCCAAGGTCTGAGCCAAATTCGCACGCGTCTGTGTGTACGTCATGGTTTTCATGGCAACTCCCTCACCTGTACAGGTAACTGTACAAGATGACCGAGCCTTCATAACCACACTATGAATTACCGTCTGGACTTACACGCCTGTAATTCTCCACAGCTGTGGAAAAGCCTGTGCATAACCTAGGTCTGCAGGCTCGGGAGAACAGGAATGAGCAGATCCTGGATCTGCGCGGTACGCACCAATGTGGTCACGATCAAGATGGTCAGGACACCAAAGCAGCCGACCGCCTGCCACGCGATCTGATTCTTGCGCGGGGCGAAGACGAAGATGGCCGCCACTAAAGCGCCAACGACGAGACCACCCAAATGGGCCCGCCAATCGACATTGGGCTGAATGAAACCGAAGGCCAGGTTGATCGCAAGCAGAACCAGCACTTGGGTGATGTCGTAGCGAAGACGACGGCCGGCGACAACGAACGCCCCCATGAGTCCGAAGATCGCGCCACTTGCTCCCACCGAGACCGTGTGGATGTCGGAGAAGGCGTACGAGGCCACCGCTCCACCAAGTGCAGCAAGCATGTAGAGCACGAAGAAGCGGGCGTGGCCGAGTACTCGTTCAAGGGTTGGTCCCATCACAAACAACACGTACATGTTGAAGGCGATGTGCAGAAACGATCCGTGTAGAAAGGCGCTCGTGAGCAGCGACCAATAGTCGCCATTGGCCGCGATGCCAATGGGCCACATGCCCCAGTTCGAGGCTGATTGGTCTACCCCAACCGACAGCTGCAACAAGAAGATCGCAACATTGATCCCGATCAGCGCATACGTCAGATATGGCTTGGAGATGGCTCGTCCACCAAGCGGCGTGCGCACCGAAATGGTCTCAGCGCTTGCCACGCATGAAGGGCACTGAAAGCCCACTGGTGCCGGGTTCATGCATTCGGTGCAGATCGGCCGATCGCAGTGGCCGCAATGGATATACGTCACCCGATCCGGATGGCGATAACACACTGGTCCTGCAGGGGTTCCTGCTGGCTCAGTCAAGGAAGAACCTATCCGCGGGTGATGGTGACCGAGTTGATGACGATCTGCTCGAGAGGTCGATCCTGGGGGCCAATCGGTGAAGAAGTGATGGAATCAACGACGTCACGAGACTCTTGGTCAGCAACTTCACCGAAAATGGTGTGCTTGAAGTTCAACCATGTCGTTGCTCCGACGGTGATGAAGAACTGCGAGCCGTTGGTGTTGGGTCCGGAGTTGGCCATCGCCAGGAGATACGGGCGATCGAAACTGAGTTCGGGGTGAAACTCATCGGCAAACTTGAAGCCCGGGCCACCTGTGCCGGTACCAAGTGGGTCGCCGCCTTGGATCATGAAGCCAGGAATGACGCGGTGGAAAATGACACCGTCGTAGAGCGGAGCAGAGGACTTCTCACCAGTCTTGGGATTGGTCCACTCAACTGACCCGTCTGCCAAGCCGGTGAAGTTGTTCACGGTCTTTGGTGCATGGTCGTCGAAGAGGTTGATGCGAATGTCACCCTTGTTGGTGTGCAGTGTGGCCGTTGAAGTCATTGAGTAATCCTGTCATAAGTCATTGCGGGTGGGCAGATGCCGTAGATACGGGCAAGCGAAGTGGAGGTTAGGAGACTCGAACTCCTGACTTCTGCCTTGCAAAGGCAGCGCTCTACCAACTGAGCTAAACCCCCTGAAGACTACTTATCGTAGATCAGGTTCCTGTGTTGGCTCTGACCAAAGATCGGTCTCGTCCTGGTTCGCCAAGTACTGCTTGTAGGCGAAGTAGCCGACGCCGACGATGATTCCGAGCACTAATAATTTTTTCACGTGGGCCTAGATGGACTTGAACCATCGACCTCTTCCTTATCAGGGAAGCGCTCTAACCAAGCTGAGCTATAGGCCCGTTCCGAACCCTGAGCAATACGCATTGCTCGTGGGCGCGGGGTGAAACAGTACCCGATCTAGCACGGGCATTGCGCCCGGGCGTTAAGCGCTTGGTTCAGCAGGGTCCGCCGATGGCTCCGGAGCCTGATCTTGTGCACCAAGCTCGACTTCGATCGCTTCCTCATCGGTCTCTTGGCCTCGCGCTACCGCAACGATGGCATCACCTTCAGCGAGGTTCATCAGGCGCACGCCCATGGTGTCGCGACCAGAGGGCCTTACTTGATCCACGCTCGTGCGAATGACAACGCCGTTGGAAGCGATGGCAAAGATCTGGTCGGCCTCGTCGCAAACCAAGGCACCGACCAGCGAGCCACGTTCCTCGACCAGACGCATGGCACGCACGCCGAGAATGCCGCGTCCCTTGGGAGCCCACTCATCAATCGCGGTGCGCTTTGCATAGCCACCATCGGTGACGGTCACAACGAAGGCGCCCTCGCGGGCTACGTCCATAGCAAGGAGGGAATCCTCTCCGCGGAAACGCATCCCGATGACACCACTGGTCGCTCGACCCATCGGTCGAAGAGTTTCGTCCTTGGCGTCGAAGCGGGCCGACATGCCTTTACGTGAGAAGAGCATCAGGTGATCGTTCTCGGAGACGAGCTGAGCAGAGATCAACTCATCGTCGTCGGCAAGATTGATCGCGATGATGCCGCCGGTGCGATTGGTGTCGTAGTCGGCGAGCTTGGTCTTCTTCACCATCCCCTTCAGGGTGGCAAGTACCAAGTGCTCGCCAGCCTCGTAGTCGGCGATTGCAAGAACTTGCGCGATCGTTTCATCGGGCTGGAAGGCCAACAGGTTGGCCACATGCTGCCCACGCGCATCGCGGCCGGCTTCGGGCAGTTGGTATGCCTTCGCGCGATAGACCCGACCCTTATTCGTGAAGAACAAGAGCCAGTGATGCGTTGTCGTGACGAACATGTGCTCGACCACGTCGTCTTGTCGCAGGGCTGCGCCCTTGACTCCCTTGCCGCCGCGACGCTGCTCACGATAGAGCTCGGCCTTGGTGCGCTTGGCGTATCCGCCTGAAGTGATCGTGAGCACAACATCTTCAACGGCTATGAGATCTTCATCAGTGACGTCGCCATCCCAAGCCACAAAGTCAGTGCGGCGGTCGTCACCAAACTTCTCGGTGATCTCTGCAAGCTCTTCCGAGATGATCGAACGCTGACGAGGTTCATTGCTGAGAATGTCGTTGTAGTCAGCGATGCGCGTCATGAGCTCTTCGTATTCGTCAACGATCTTCTGATGCTCAAGTGCTGCAAGACGACGCAATTGCATATCAAGAATTGCTGTTGACTGAACCTCGTCGATCTCGAGAAGTTCCATCAGTCCGGTACGCGCATCGTCCACAGTCGCCGATGCACGAATCAATGCGATGACTTCGTCGAGCGCGTCGAGCGCCTTCAGGTAGCCGCGAAGAATGTGCGCACGCTCTTCTGCTTTGCGCAGGCGATAGCGGGTACGGCGTTGGATGACCTCAACCTGGTGGGTGACCCAGAATCGGATGAAGGCCTCAAGTGTGAGAGTGCGTGGGACGCCATCGACCAACGCCAGCATGTTTGCGCCGAAGTTATCCTGAAGTTGCGTGTGCTTGAAGAGTTGATTCAGGACCACCTGGGCCACGGCATCGCGCTTGAGCTCGAAGACCAGACGCATACCGGTGCGCGAACTTGAATCGTCACGCACATCGGAAATTCCGGTGAGTTTTCCGTCTCCCACAAGCTCTGCCACGCGGAGCAACAGATTGTCGGGATTCACTTGGTATGGCAGTTGGGTGACGATGAGAACTTGCCGACCGCGCGCATCTTCATCGACCGTGACGACGGCACGCATCGTGATGGAACCGCGGCCAGTGCGATACGCGTCTTCAATGCCCTTGCGGCCAACGATTAGCGCGCCGGTTGGGAAATCAGGGCCCTTGACAATCCCGATGAGCGCAGACATGCGCTCCTCGGTTGTGGCTTCAGGGTTGGCTAGCACCCATTGCGCTGCTGCCGCGATCTCGCGCAAGTTGTGCGGCGGGATATTCGTGGCCATGCCAACAGCGATGCCCGAGCTGCCGTTGACCAGCAGATTGGGGAATCGGCTGGGCAGCACGAGTGGCTCTTGGGTACGGCCGTCGTAGTTCGGTCCGAAGTCGACAGTTTCTTCGTCGATATCGCGGACCATCTCCATGGCCAGGGGTGCCATGCGGCATTCGGTGTAGCGCTGGGCGGCTGGCGGATCGTTGCCTGGTGAACCGAAATTGCCCTGCCCCTGCACGAGCGGGTAGCGAAGCGACCACGGCTGGGCCAGGCGCACAAGTGCGTCGTAGATCGCGCTGTCGCCGTGCGGGTGGTAGCTGCCCATGACGTCGCCGACCACGCGAGCGCTCTTGGAGAAGTTGCGATCGGGGCGGTATCCACCGTCGTACATCGCGTAGAGCACGCGACGGTGCACCGGCTTCAATCCATCGCGCACATCGGGCAGTGCCCGCGAGACGATGACCGACATCGAATACTCGAGGTAGGAGCGTTGCATCTCTGTTTGAAGATCAACAGGTTCGATCCGACCATGCGAGCTAATTACTTCAGTGTCTTCAGACACGAGGAACTCCTGAAACTAGATGTCGAGGAAACGCACGTCGCGTGCGTTCTGCTGAATGAAATTGCGGCGGGACTCGACGTCCTCGCCCATGAGCACGCTGAACATTTCGTCAGCCTGAGCTGCATCATCAAGAGTGATCTGCTGCAGCACTCTGTTTGCCGGGTCCATCGTGGTGTCCCAAAGTTCATCGGCATTCATCTCGCCAAGGCCCTTGTATCGCTGAATCGCTTCGTCCTTGGGTAGACGCTTGCCAGCCGCGATGCCCGCTTCGATGATCCCGTCGCGTTCGCGATCGGAATACGCAAAGGCGGCATCGTCGCGCGACCACTTGATCTTGTAAAGCGGTGGTTGCGACAAGAAGACGTGACCCAGATCGACCAGTGGTCGCATGAAACGAAAGAGAAGAGTCAGCAGCAAGGTGGTGATGTGCTGGCCGTCGACGTCAGCATCAGCCATGAGCACGACCTTGTGGTACCGCAGACGATTGATGTCGAACTCATCTTGGATACCAGTGCCAAAGGCTGAGACAAGGGCCTGAACCTCAGTGTTGCCCAGCACCTTGTCGATGCGTGCCTTTTCGACATTCAGGATCTTTCCGCGAATCGGCAAGATCGCCTGAATGCGGGGATCTCGGCCTTGTCTGGCAGATCCGCCCGCCGAATCACCCTCAACGATGAAGATCTCACACTCTTCGGGTTCGCGACTGGAGCAGTCGATCAACTTGCCCGGCATGCCGGCCCCGCCGAGCAAGCCCTTGCGGTTACGAGCAAGATCACGAGCCTTGCGAGCAGCAATACGCGCAGTTGCTGCATTTACCGCCTTGCGAGCGATCTCCTTGCCTTCGCCTGGATGCTGTTCGAACCAGGCACCGAGTTGATCGTTGACGGCCTTTTGCACGAAGGCTTTCATCTCAGTGTTGCCCAGCTTGGTCTTGGTCTGACCCTCGAACTGTGGCTCGGCAAGTTTGACGCTGATGATCGCAGTGAGACCTTCACGGACATCCTCGCCAGAGAGGTTGATGTCCTTCTCTTTGAGAATGTTCCATTCGCGCGCAAACTTGTTGACAAGGGTGGTCATCGCCGAGCGGAAGCCCTCCTCGTGCGTGCCACCTTCAGTGGTGTTGATCGTGTTGGCGAAGGTGTAGACCGATTCTGCGTAGGTGTTGTTCCATTGCAGGGCGATCTCGGCACTCATGCGCCGCTCGTCAGTATCGGTATCAGTCTCCACGTAGATGATGTGTTGGTGCGCCACGCCCTTGCTGGCATTGATGTGCTGCACGAAGTCGGCGATGCCACCGTCATAGCGGTAGCGAACACTGCGGACGCGCTGTTCCTCGTCGTCACCTTCAACTGTTGCAAGTGCGGCACTGGCCTCGGCCTCTTCGCCAGCGAGCACTGGGCGATCCACGGCCGCACGTTCGTCAGTGAGCTCAATGGTCATGCCCTTGTTCAGAAAGGCCATCTCCTGGAAGCGGCGCGACAAAGTCGTGAAGTCGTAGGAGGTGGTCTCGAAGATCTCAGCGTCGGCCCAGAAGGTCACTGTGGTGCCAGTGAGATCTGTTGCCTCACCGATCGCGAGATCAGCTTGCGGGACTCCATGGAGATATGACTGGCGGTAGACGCGATTGTTGAGGCGGACCTCGACATCCAGGGTTCGGGATAGTGCGTTGACGACCGAGATGCCGACTCCGTGAAGTCCACCGGACACGGTGTAGCCGCCACCGCCGAACTTGCCGCCAGCGTGCAGCACAGTCAGGACAACCTCCACCGCTGGCCGTCCTTCGCTCTCGACGATATCGACTGGGATGCCGCGACCATCGTCGACCACGCGCACTCCGCCATCAGCAAGGAGGGTGACGGAGATAGTGGTGGCGTAACCTGCCATCGCTTCATCGACGGAGTTGTCGACTACCTCGTAGACGAGGTGGTGCAGGCCTCGCTCGCCAGTGGAGCCGATGTACATGCCGGGGCGCTTGCGAACGGCGTCCAGACCTTCGAGAACGGTGATGGCGCTAGCGTCATACGACACGATGAACGGGCCTCCTGGAATGCTGTGGAGCGTGCTGGAGTGTTGGTTGAAGTCTACCCCGAATCTGTGACATGACTGCCAGATATTGGCCCGTGGCACTATCTAGGAAGCATTGACCCCCCTAGGTGAAGGCAGGTGTATCAAGCAACCTCCAAATTGCTCCCTAAGTGGCTGCCTGGGCCCTGGGGGCTAGCCGTAGGTATCGCGGGGCCCGCGTCCTTTGACATGTCGAGGACCGGCCTTCCAGGAGGGACCCTGTGGGCCCTGTATCCGAATATCGGTTACTACGCCTGATCCAACCGCGGCGTCAATGGTGGTGCGCAGGGTTGGCAGCAGATAGCGAACTTGGGTGGCCCAGGTTGTGGACTCAGCCCGCAAGGTGAGCACGCCATCGACGAATGATTCGGGCTGCACATGACTGGCCAGATCGGCCCCGACGATTTCTGGCCAAAGGGCGGTCACCTGCGCGCCGGCTCGGTCCTGGTTCCAACCCCGATTGCTGATCAGTTCGCCCATGGCATCGGCCAAGGCCAGTGGATCACGACTGTCAGAACTGGTCCTAGCTGGCTTGCCACGGGATTTTGAGCGTCGCTTACCCCCGCCAACAGCCCGATTCAACGCCTTGGCGGCCGCGTCTCCGTGATCAGAGGTCATGGCTCACTTTCCCAGCATCCACCCGAAATCGCGATCCGGAAAGCTCAAGTGGAATGTCGGCCTCCACGGCGGCGGTGATGAGCACTTGGTTGGCGTTGACCAAGCGCTCCGCCAGTCGCTGCCTGCGTGCGACATCGAGCTCTGCGAACACGTCATCCAAGATCAGTACAGGGTCTTCCCCGTCGGCCCTCAACACATCGAAGGAGGCCAAGCGCAATGCGAGTGCGATCGACCACGACTCACCGTGCGAGGCATAACCCTTCGCCGGAAGTGGCCCCATCCGAATAGCAAGATCATCCCGATGCGGGCCAACCAGAGTCACCCCCCTGTTGAGTTCGTCATCGCGTCGCACGTCGATCGCCGCGAGCATCGCTGCTATCCAGGCTTCGCGATCGCGTGAAGCCATGGGAAGCAGGTCACCTAAACTTTGTTCAAGGCTCGATACGTACAGCATCTCCAGAGTTGCCGTCGCATCCTGCGCAATGAACTCGTAGTCACGCACCGCTGGCGGAGTCAGAGCGTCGAGCAAGTCCAAGCGGGCAACGATGAGTTCTGCGCCGACATTGGCAAGTTGTTCGTCCCACACGTGCAGGGTTCTCAACATCTCATCGCGGGCAGTGCGGCGAGCAATCGACGCTGACTTAAGAAGTGCATTTCGTTGCTTGAGGATTCGATCCAGATCACTGATGGTTCCGGCAAGGCGTGGCGTTCGTTGCACCAGTAGTTCGTCGAGAAAACTTCGACGATCAGATGGATCACCCTTGACCAAAGCCAGATCCTCTGGAGCGAAAACCACCACACGCAGAATCCCCAGTACGTCGCGTACTCGAGTCACAGCGGCACGGTTTACACGAGCCTTGTTCGCCTTGCCGGGAATGATGGCAATCTCGACGAGTGCTTCTCGGTCATTGGCGGACACCGAGCAGCGAATGATTCCTTGAGTGGTCTCAATGCGAACCAAGGGCGCGTCACTTGCAACTCGATGACTTCCTAGAGTTGCGATGTAGCCAATGGCCTCAACGAGATTCGTCTTGCCTTGGCCGTTGCTCCCGACAAAAGTCGTGACCCCTGGAAGTAAATCAATGCTTACCTCTGGGTAGGAGCGAAAGTCTGTCAACGACAGATGCGATACCCACATACAACTTGCTGCTTACTCAGCCGGTGAGGCGAACAGGCATAAGCAAGTAGCGGTAGTCATCACGCATGTCCGAACTCACCTCAGCCGCACCGGTGAGTACCGCCGGTCGAGTGGGTTGCGTGAAGGACATGCGCACGAACGGCGCATCAAGAGCGGCTAATCCGTCAAGCAGATACGTGGGATTGAAGGCGATCTCAATGTCGTCACCATCCAGAGAAGATTCAACGGCCTCACTGGCTTGTGCATCCTCGCCTGCGCCGGCACGAAGAATGACTTCGGATCCCTCGAATGAAAGTCGCACAGGAGTGTTGCGCTCAGCCACCAACGCAACGCGCTTCACTGCATCTGCGAGCACCGCGGTTTCAACTGTTGCCACAGCTGAGGATTCGGTTGGCAGCAGGGTTCGATACTTCGGAAATTCACCATCGAGCAAACGAGTGGTGGTGCGACGACCATTGCCTTCGAAGCCGATGAGCCCCTCGCCAGTTTCGGCAAGTGCGAGAGTCACGAGATCAGCACTCGCCAATGCCTTGGCTGTATCAGCAAGTGTGCGCGCCGGGATGAGTGCCGTTGCCGAGATACTCGAGTTCTGCGGACTCCACGTGAAATTACGAACGGCCAGCCGATATCGATCAGTGGCCGCAAGCACTAAGGACTGACCCTCAATCTCCATGCGAATGCCGGTCAACGTTGGCAGGGTGTCGTCGCGCCCCGCTGCAATGGCAACTTGTGCGACCGCTTCTGCGAACAGCGCTGCGTTGATCTCGCCTGATGACTTCGGCATTGCTGGCAGTTGGGGGTAATCCTCAACTGGCAAGGTCGGCAAAGTGAATGATGAACGTCCGCACGTGATGACGATGCGGGTTCCTTCACTTGCAAGATTTACTGGAGCTCCGGGAAGTGACCGCGCAATATCGGCGAGCAATCGGCCAGATACCAATGTGGTGCCAGGCTCCTCAACATCGGCGCTCACTAGCACTCGCGCAGACACTTCGTAATCAAAACTGCTCAGGGTCAGACCTTCAGCATCAGCGCTCAGCACGAGTCCGGCTAGTACTGGAAGTGAGGGTCGAGAAGGCAAAGTGCGAGCAGCCCAAGCCACAGCATCTGCGAGCGTGTCGCGTTCGACGCGGATCTTCACGTTACATCCCCTTTTAACCTCAGCACTGGCAGGTGTGGCGAGGATTGTTGCATCACCTTATGGCTCTTGTTTCCATCGATAGTCAGAGAAGTCGTAGTAGTCGTAGGTCCTGTGGAAACTGGGGATGACATCTGTTTCCCGAGGTGAGTAGGCGTGGGGTCATCCACCGGGTATGGGGATGACCTTGGGATGGGGACAGATGAAGTGTGGATAAGTGCGGTCATCTCCCCAAACGTCCACATGCCGTCGCTGACTTCTCCCCAGATTGATCCCGATCGTTCACCACTTGGAAAAAGTTTTCCACAGCTTGTCCACTGGCGGCAATAGAGGTCCCTTTTCGCCATCTTGGAGGCAAGTATCGGCGAAGATTCTTCACTTAAGGGCAGGTTATGCACAGGTTTACCCACAGGCCCTATCCACACCTGTGGGAAAGTTGGGGACAGTTGTGACTGATGTGACTGGAGAGGCATTACATCGGTCGCGGCTGGGACTTGATTCGACTGGTCAGATCGCTGACCTGGTTGAACAGGCTGCGGCGCTCGGCCATCAACTGTCGAATCTTTCGGTCGGCGTGCATCACGGTGGTGTGATCGCGGCCGCCGAAGGCCTGGCCGATCTTGGGCAGGGAGAGATCGGTGAGCTCGCGGCACAGGTACATGGCGATCTGGCGAGCGGTGACCAGGACTCGAGAGCGACTGGCCCCACACAGATCGTCCACGGTCATCCCGAAGTAGGAGGCGGTGGCGGCCATGATCTGGGCGGCGGTGATCTCTGGGCCGGCCTCTGACGGGAACAGATCCTTGAGCACGACTTCAGTAATGGACATGTCGACGGGCTGTCGGTTGAGTGAGGCGAAGGCGGTCACCCGAATGAGGGCGCCTTCAAGTTCACGAATATTGCTTGAGACCTTGGATGCGATGTACTCCAGGACCTCAGGGGGAGCAACCAGACGTTCCTGCACGCTCTTCTTACGCAAGATGGCGATACGGGTCTCAAGGTCGGGTGGCTGGACGTCGGTAATCAGACCCCACTCGAATCGCGAGCGCATCCGGTCTTCGAAATCCTGCAGCAGTTTTGGTGGCAGATCGGAAGTGATCACGATCTGCTTATTTGCGTTGTGCAATGTGTTGAAGGTATGAAAAAACTCTTCCTGCGTCTGGACTTTTCCGCTGAGGAACTGAATATCGTCAACGAGCAGCACATCAACATCGCGGTACCTGCGCTGGAACGCAGCAGCCTTGTCATCGCGGATGCTGTTGATGAATTCGTTCGTAAATTCCTCTGAGCTCACGTAGCGAACACGGGTGCCCTTATAGAGAGTTCGGGTGTAGTGACCAATGGCATGCAAGAGGTGGGTCTTGCCCAGACCTGAGCCGCCATAGATAAAGAGCGGGTTGTAGGCCCGGGCTGGCTGTTCGGCGACCGCAACAGCTGCGGCATGGGCGAAGCGGTTGCTGGAACCGATGACGAAGGTGTCGAAGGTGTACTTGGCATTGAGCCGCCCCTCCTCCAACCTGGTGGTGGGAGAACCGGTGCCCGGGCGATCGTCGTTGCGGGTTTCGACAAAGGACTGGGTGGCTTGTTCGGCAACGGGAGTTGGCAATTCGCTGGCATAGGTGGCATCAGCGACATCGTCGGTGACGTCTTCCAGACCTGGATCAATGGTCGGGTCCACCGTGACAGCCAAGCGAACTTCACGACCCATCGTGGCGGTCAATGCCTCCACGACCATGGGGCGCAGCCGCGTTTCCAGGACATCCTTGGTGAACTCATTGGGTGCAGCCACCAGCGCTGTGTCCTCAACAAGACCAAGGGGACGTGTCAGTGCAACAAAGGCCCGCTGCTGCGGAGTGAGGATACCCTCGGAGAGAGTCGCGAGAACCTCGGGCCAAACATCGGCCAGATCACGGCTCTCTTCCATTGCTCCCCCTAGGGTTGTCGTTACGAGAGTGTGACAGTTGTCCACAAGTATTTCCACAGGTGTGGACCTGTACCGTTCTCAGACCTGTGGACGATAGTGAGGATTCTCAGAATTCGCCAAGTTTTCGGTCAGTCCACAAGCGGGCAGACCACCCATTTGACCCGAGGGCACCTACCTCCGTACCCTTTGCCAGTTCTAGGAGTCGCTTGCGCGCATGGCGCTGGTTCCTAGCTTCCCCGTCTACGAACCAGCAGGAGCCAGAACATGAAGCGCACCTTCCAGCCCAATAACCGTCGTCGCGCTAAGACGCACGGCTTCCGGCTTCGGATGCGCACGCGTGCTGGCCGTGCCGTGTTGGCGGCGCGCCGCACCAAGGGCCGCGAACGCCTCTCGGCGTAATGCTCGCCGCGCCCTTTCGGCTGCGGCAGTCGGCTGAGTTTCAGCAGACTGTTCGTCAGGGTGTTCGCGCTGGCCGCCCAAATTTGGTGGTGCACCTGCTGCTCCACCAGATCGACGAATCCGCACGTATTGGTTTCACCGTTGGAGCCCAGGTAGGTGGTTCAGTGACCAGGCATCGCCTCACTCGCCAACTGCGTGAACTGAGTCGGCCTCTGCTGAGCACTTTGCCCGCTGGCACCACTGTGGTCATTCGCGCCCTTCCCTGCGCGGCGAGCGCAGGTTACCCAGTACTTGCCGCTGAGTTTTCCGATGCCCTTGCGGCGGCTCTGCGTAAGGCGCAGCGATGAAGCAACTGCTGTGGGTGTGGGATCACACCATTGGTGGCGCCTTGAAGTGGACGCTGATTGGCCTTATCCGCGCTTATCAATTGACACTGTCACCACTGCTGATGCCCAGTTGCCGTTTCCACCCCAGTTGTTCTGCATATGCACTGGGTTCAGTGCGCAAGCACGGTGCCATCAAGGGCGTGCTGCTGGGTGGCTGGCGATTACTGCGCTGCAACCCATGGAATGCTGGAGGTATAGACCCCGTGCCTGACCATGGCCATTGGCGACCAGACATACTTCTGGATGGACGACCCAGTGCCAAGGCGTCCGAGACACTGACGGATCAAGGGAGACCATGTTCATCTTCGATTGGCTGAAGGACGGGGTCAGCTGGGTTCTCGTTCAGATTCACCAGTTCCTGAGTCTCTTCCTCAATCCCGACAGTGGCTGGACATGGACCTTCTCCATTGTCGGCCTGGTCATCTTCATTCGTATCCTGCTGATCCCACTATTCGTGAAGCAGATCAAGTCACAGCGAAACCTGCAACTAATCCAGCCGCAGATGAAGGCGATTCAGAAGCAGTACGCCGGCGACCGCGAGAAGCAGTCCGCCGAAATGATGAAACTGTACAAGGAGACTGGCACCAACCCGCTGGCCTCCTGTTTGCCCATTCTCTTGCAGGCGCCAATCTTCTTCGCCTTGTTCAGCGTGCTGAATGGCGTCTCGCAATACTCACCCGCGGGAGTTGCCGATGGCTCATACGTCGGGCCTGGCGTCTTCGCGTGGACTCAATATGCATATCTCGTCCCGTCCATGCACGACTCAACAATCTTTGGCGTGCCGCTGTACGGCGCATTCATGCATGCCGATGCGACGCCGAATCCGACTGCAACGCACATCCTCTGCGTCATCCTCATCATCTTGATGACAGCCACCACCTTCCTGACCCAGCGTCAGCTGATCGTGAAGAACAGCGCGCCCGATAATCCAATGGTCAAGCAGCAGAAGATCCTGCTGTACGTCTTCCCGCTGATGTTCATGATCTCCGGCATCAACTTCCCGATCGGTGTGCTGATCTACTGGTTCACCACGAACCTGTGGTCAATGGGCCAGCAGTTCTATGTCATTCGCAATAATCCACAACCGGGTACCCCAGCCTTTGAAGCCAAGGAAGCGCGCGGGATAGCCAAGGCGAACCGGAAACTCGGAGTGTCCACGCATGAGGTCATTGAAGGCGTGGTGGTGGATGAATCGCTCACTCCCCGCGTCCAGCCAAAGAAGACCTCTCGAAGCCAACGCAAGCGCAAGTAGGAGTATTGAATGTCTGAAGTGCAAAGTGACAAGCGCAGCCTGCTCGACCAGGAAGGCGAGGCCGCTGCTGATTACCTCGAAGGCCTGCTCGACATTGCCGACCTTGATGGCGACATCGACATTGATATCGAGGGCAGCCGCGCGATGATCTCCATCGTTGAGGCGAAATCAGGTGATTTGTCACATTTAGTCGGGGAGAACGGCGAAGTTCTGGACGCCATTCAAGAGCTGACCCGGCTCGCAGCGGCTCGCGAGACGGGCGAGCGTTCACGCCTCATGCTCGACATTGCTGGTTTTCGCGCCCAACGACGAACTGATCTTGTGGCACTGGCCAAGATGGCGATCGCCGAAGCTCAGCGCACCTCGGCACCGGTCAGCATGAACCCGATGACTCCATTTGAGCGCAAGATTGTGCACGATGCCGTGGCTGAGGCCGGACTTTTGAGTGCCTCTGAGGGCGATGAGCCACAGCGTCGCGTGGTCATCCGCGTCAGCTAACGTTTCACGTGGAACAACCGGCACTTCCCTCTTGGCTGGAACCCCATCGCGCAGACCTGCAAGCGTACGCAGATCTGCTGACGACTGTTGGCGTGGACCACGGATTGATTGGTCCGCGCGAGATTCCTCGCTTGTGGTCGCGACATCTTCTCAACTCAGCGGTTGTCGCCGAGCCTGCCGCTGGCTTGGTCAGGCAGCAGGCGATCGTCGCCGACGTCGGTTCGGGCGCGGGCTTGCCGGGTTTGGTCTGGGCTCTGGTGCGACCTGATTTGCGCATCACCTTGATCGAGCCACTGCTCCGCCGAGCGAAATTCCTGCAAGAGGCCGTCGAGGAACTGGGATTGACCGCACGCGTTGTAGTGCTGCGAGGTCGTGGCGAGGAAGTCAAAGCTCAATGGGCTTCCTTTGATGTGGTGACCGCCAGGGCGGTTGCGCCCTTGCCGAAACTGTTGGGCTGGACCGTTCCCCTCCTGAAAACCAATGGCAGATTGCTTGCGCTCAAGGGCCAACAGGCGGCCGAGGAGTTACAGGAGGCTGGTGCGGTGATAGCCAAATACCGGCTGCGTGAAGTCTCAGTTATTCACATCGGCGAGCCATGGGTGGATCCTGCAACGACAGTGGTCAGCGCCTATCGCGGTACGGCACAATGACGATCATGTCCACCTCGGAACACTCAACTGCGGAGGCCTCCGCCCTGGGTTGGCCCGTTTCACGTGGAACATTGAAGGACGACGAGCAGCCGAGCACGGATCTGGGTTGGCCGGCATGACGCGCGTCATCACGATTGCTAATCAAAAGGGTGGGGTTGGCAAGACCACAAGCGCGGTGAACATCGCGGCCTCCTTAGCCTTGGGCGGCGCTCAGGTGCTCCTGGTCGATATGGATCCGCAGGGCAATGCCTCAACTGCGCTGGGCCTTGACCACCGCGAAGGCGTTCCTGGAATCTATGAGGTGCTCAGCGGCGATGCGGCGATGGCCGATGTGGTGCAGCTTTGCCCGGACATCGCAAATCTGTGTGGAGTACCAGCCACGATCGATCTGGCCGGCGCGGAAATTGAATTGGTCTCGCAGGTGGCGCGGGAGTATCGCTTGGCCCGAGCGCTAGAGGCCTACCTCGCCGAAGCCGATGCCGACGGACTCAGCGTTGACTATGTCCTGCTGGATTGCCCGCCGTCATTGGGCTTGCTGACGCTGAATGGCCTGGTTGCCGCCCGTGAGGTATTGCTGCCCATTCAATGCGAGTACTACGCCCTGGAGGGACTATCGCAGTTGTTGCGAACAATTGAGATGGTGCGCACGCACTTGAATCCGCAACTTGAGGTCTCGGCTATCTTGTTGACGATGTACGACGGGCGAACCCGGCTGGCGGCACAGGTTGCCGAGGAAGTCCGCATGCACTTTGGCGAGCGGGTGCTGAGCACAGTGATTCCACGCAATGTCCGCGTCTCGGAAGCACCTTCATATGGTCAGACCGTGCTGACGTACGATCCATCCTCGCCTGGAGCGCTGACCTACCGACAGGCAGCCGCGGAGCTGGCAGAGATTCGTCCACATGCTTATCCACAGACATAACATGACATAGCATGATAAATCTACTCATCTATGCACCGGAGATTTCATGAGCGAGACAACAAGGCGAGGCTTGGGCAAGGGCCTGGGAGCACTGATCCCCACCTCGACTCCGGTCGCTCCAACGGCTAGTGCTCCGCAGGTCGCCAGCGTCCATGGGCTGACCTACGCCGAGCTGCCGATCGATGCCATCAGCCCGAACCCTCGGCAGCCGCGTACGGTTTTTGATGAGGAAGCCCTCACCGAACTGGTGAACTCGATCTCCTCGATCGGCCTGCTGCAACCTGTTGTCGTGCGGCCTTCAGGCACTGGCTATGAACTCGTTGCCGGCGAGCGGCGCTTGCGGGCAAGCGCCTTGGCGGGCCTGAAGGTCATCCCTGCCATCATCCGCGAGACCCAGGACGACGCTCTGCTGCGCGACGCGCTGCTAGAGAACTTGCACCGTGCGAATCTGAATCCGCTGGAAGAGGCCGCTGCCTATCAGCAGTTGCTCGAAGACTTCGGCTGCACCCAAGAAGAGCTCGCCACTCGCATTGGGCGCTCACGCCCGCAGGTCACTAACACTCTGCGGCTTCTGAAGCTGCCGCCCGAGGTGCAATTGCGCTTGGCCGCGGGAGTCATCAGTGCTGGGCATGCGCGGGCGCTGTTGTCCTTGCAGGATCCCGAGGCAATGAAAGCCCTGGCGGCGCGCATCGTCGCTGAAGGTCTCAGTGTGCGCAGTGTCGAAGAACTCATTCTGCTCGGCAATACCAAGGCCCCGACAACGCGCAAGCGTGCTCGCGCTTCTAATTCGGCGACAGGTGAACTTCGAGCCGACATCGCCTCTCGGCTCAGCGACAGCTTGGATACCCGCGTCAATGTGACTGGGCTTGGGTCGAGCAAGTCTCGGGGCCGCATCGTGATTGAAGTTGCGGATGCACAAGATCTCCGTCGCATCGCCGATGCGATCGATCAGGGTTGAGCCAGAAACCCTTAGGCACCAACAACTTTAGCCACGTGCGATTGCTCGGCGCACGAGTTGGAGCGCAGTGTCGCCAAGAGACAGGCCCGCTGCATGCAAGGACTGCGGAAACAGTGAGGTCTCTGTCATTCCTGGAGCAGCATTGGTCTCAAGAAACCATGGCGTTGCGTCGCGATCAACGATCACGTCAGTGCGTGACCAGTCGCGCAGCCCAAGCACCTCGTGTGCGAGCAACGCAATTCGTGCGCAGTCAGCAGCAATGTCAGCACTCAAGCGCGCTGGCACGAAGAACTCAGTGGTACCAGCGGTATACCGCGAGTTGTAGTCGTACATTTCTGCTTCTGGGACGATCTCGACTGCTGGCAAGGCAATGGGACCCGCGTCGGTTTCCAGGACGCTGATAGCCACCTCCGTACCGTCGATCCATTGCTCCATCATCGCGACCTCGCTGTAAGCAAAAGCGCCAACCATCGCCGACGGAAACTCTTCTGCAGATTTCACCAACGAAGCGCCAAGTGCAGAACCACCCTTGGTTGGCTTCACAATCAGCGGGAGGCCGAGCAATTCGCGAATGCCACTCAGCACTTCTGCCGCGCCTAGTTCGCGAAATGTTGCATGGGGCAGGGCGACGCAGGCCGGAGTCGCCACACCTGCACGTGCCATCAGTGTCTTGGCGATTGGCTTGTCGAAGGCCAAGCGAGCAGCCTGACCTGTGGAACCGACATATGGCAAGCCCAGTGAGGTCAGCACATCGCGAAGAGCGCCATCCTCGCCGGCTGCCCCGTGCAATAGCGGAATCACGCAACTGGGTCGGTGCTTGACCAGGAAATCGATAAGTGTGAGATCGACGTCAGCTTCACGCACTTCATCGTCGGTGCTGAGCCGCAAGCCTTCGGCTACGCGCCGCCCGGAGCGCAAGGAGACGTCGCGTTCAGGAGATAGGCCACCGGAGAGCACTAGATACGAAGACATTGATTCGATCCCTTCTCGAAGTGCTCGAAAACCATTGGCGTTATTGGAGATTGGGGGCTGGCACGTTCGAACCAGGAGTATCGGAACCGGAATCAGAGTGCAAGGCGCTGCTAGTTCCAAAAGTGTTGGCGATTTCAAGTTCGCCTTCAATTACGCCGGCTAGACGTCGCACACCCTCGCGAATGCGATCGGGTTCGGGATAGCAGTAGGACAACCGCATGTGCTCATGTCCGCGGCCGTTGACGTAGAAGCCAGTTCCCGGCACATATGCAACAAGTGCTGTGACCGCCCGCGGCAGCATCGCTTTGGCATCGAGTCCCTCGGGCAAGGTCACCCACGAGTAGAAGCCACCGGCTGGAGTTGTCCAACGGGTGCCCGGAGGCATCAACTGCTCGAGAGACTCCAGAAGAGCGTCACGTCGTTCGCGATAGAGCTCGCGGAAGGATTTGATCTGTTCACGCCAAGGCTGCGTGGCCAAGTACTCAGAGATGGTGAGTTGGCTGTAGTTCGACGGGCACAGAACTGCGGACTCCGCAGCTAGTACGAGCTTCTCGCGCACGCCATGTGGCGCTACCGCCCAACCCACACGAAGGCCTGAGGCAATGGTCTTTGAGAACGAGCCGAGGTAGATGACTCCTTCTTCGTCATGTGAGCGAATGGCTGCCGGTGGCTCACCTTCGAATCCGAGCAAGCCGTAGGGGTCGTCCTCCAGCAAGAGAATTCCGGCTCGCTGCGCGATGGCCAGCACCTCGGAGCGTCGTTGCTGACCCTGCGTGACGCCGGCCGGATTGTGAAATGAGGGGATTGTGTAGAGCATCTTTGCTTTGCGGCCCTGCACAGTGAGGCTGGCGATTGCCTCTTCGAGCGCAACCGGATTCAAGCCCTCGTCATCCATTGCCACGTGGATGACCTCGCACTCATACGCGCGAAAGACGCCAAGGGCGCCGACATAGGAGGGCGCTTCAACGAGTACGACGTCTCCTGGATCGCAGAAGACGCGGGTGACGAGATCCAGAGCCATCTGGGAACCGGTGGTCACCACGATGTCATCGGGATGGGCCGATACTTTGACATCGGCCATCACCTCGAGAATCTGCTCGCGCAGACCAACATCGCCTTGGCCCGAGCCATATTGCAGAGCAACCGCACCGCGCTCTCGCAGGAGTTTGCTCACGGTTTCGGCCATGAGATCCATGTTCAGTGCTTGAACGAATGGCATCCCGCCAGCAAGTGAAACGACTTCAGGGCGTGAGGCAACGGCGAAAAGCGCACGGATCTCGGATGCTTGCATCTCTGATGTGCGCTTGGCATAGGAATCAACCCATGGGTCAAGTCGGGAACCACTCACAACATCCAACGATACGGGCGGGGACCCCCTGAGTGCTAAATGGGCATGCAGAAACGGCTGATTGCTGCCGCCACCCCAGCTGCAACAAGGTCCTGATGCTCAATCTGTACGAGGCGGGCAGCGTCCTGTGGGTTGGACAAATACCCGACATCAACGCGAACGGCCGGCATCCGTGTCATGCGTAGAAGATCCCAGGTTCTGGGATGTGATCGGTTGTTGTGCATGCGCGTGCGGGCGCAGAGCTCCACCTGGAGTTGCTCAGCCAGGGTGCGGCCAGCGTAGGAGTAGGCCCCATCGTCTGGCTCGCCGAAATAGAAAGTAGCGATCCCATTGGGCAGGGGACTGCTGACGCGATCGCAATGGATGGAGACCATGAGATCTGCGCTGGTGCGGTTGGCAAAATCAGCGCGGGAAGGGTCATTGGGCAGCGAACTCTCTGCTGATCGAGTCAGGAAGACCTGGGTGCCCAAGGCGGCGAGCCGTCCTTCAACTCTCACGGCTATTGCGCGAGCAATCGCATTTGCCTGCGGATCTTCTTCAGCAAATCCCGGATCAATCACCACCACTTTGTCGGCGA
Source organism: Actinomycetota bacterium (assembly GCA_030650795.1). NCBI lineage: Bacteria > Bacillati > Actinomycetota > Actinomycetota bacterium. The sequence continues at coordinate 99,373 of JAUSDJ010000040.1, read as the reverse complement.
TGCCTGTTTGCAGCGCGGTGATTGCCAGCGGATCACGCAGACGCGCAGCATTGCCTCCGCTGACGGTGCGCACGAGTCGCTCAAAGGAGCGGAAGGTTTCTGGCCCGCAAGTGCCGTCCGCAGGTTCACCCACACTGCGCTGAAACTCTCGAAGCGCGGCATCAGTGTCGGGACCGAAGGCACCATCGGCTCGTCCTGCGTCAAAGCCCAATTGATTCAAGCGCTTTTGCAACTCCGAGACGTCGTCACCGGTCATGAGATGGCCGAGGACGTAGCGAAGTACGCGATCACCCAGACGCCACCGGGCTTCGTCTAGGCGACGGAAGGTGTCAGTGCCGACTATGCCGTCCACGGTGAGGCCGCGCTCTTGTTGAAAGGTGCGTACCGCTCGATCGAGTTCGTCGTCAAAGACGTCACCGTGCGTTGAATTGAGGTAACCAAGATGTGCGAGCCGCGCCCGCACTTCGGCGACGGCCGCCCCGGTATCACCGCGGCGGGGCATCGTTACAGGTACGGAGCCAGATCAGCGAGCAGCGCAGCCTTGGGCTTGGCACCAATGATGGACTTCACCACCTGGCCGCCTTGGAAAATGTTCATGGTCGGGATGGACGTGATGCCATACGAGGCCGCAATGGCCGGGTTCTCATCGACATTGAGTTTCACGATGGTCAGTCCCTCGTTCTGCGAGGCAATCTCCTCCAGAATCGGGGCGATCATCTTGCACGGACCGCACCACTCTGCCCAGAAATCGACGAGAACTGGCTTGTCGCTGGTCAGGACGTCGTCAGCGAAACTGGCTTCCGTGACAATCTTCGTTGCGCCCATGGGGTTCTCCTTATTCAGGCAGGTTGAACTGCGGTGGTCGTAGGTTACTCCGAGGCCGCGAGCCAGCGTTCTGCGTCAAGTGCAGCAGAACATCCAGACCCAGCAGCCGTGATTGCCTGGCGATAGCGGTGGTCCACGAGATCACCGCAGGCGAACACGCCTGGCAGATTGGTTTCCGTGGTGCCATCGAGCACCAGTACGTAGCCGTCATCGTCAAGATCGATCTGTCCCTTGACGAGTTCGGAACGCGGATCGTGGCCAATGGCAACGAACACGCCTGTGACGTTCAATTCGCGGGTGGTGCCGTCCTTTGCGTCGCGCACAGCAAGGCCGGAGACCTTTGCGTCACCGACAACGTCATCAACGAGAGTGTTCCAGGCGACCGAAATCTTGTCGTTCTCGAAAGCACGGTCCTGCATGATCTTGCTGGCACGCAACTCATCGCGGCGGTGCACGAGAGTCACCGACTTTGCGAATCGCGTCAGGAAGGTGGCCTCTTCAAGAGCTGAGTCGCCACCGCCGACGACGGCGATATCTTGATCGCGGAAAAAGAAGCCGTCGCACGTGGCGCACCAGGAAACTCCGTGGCCAGACAGACGCTTCTCATTGGGAACGCCAAGTTCCTTGTAGCTGGACCCCATCGCCAAAATAACCGCCCTGGCTCGGTGCACACGGCCCTCGCCATCGGTGACCGTCTTGATCTCGCCAGACAGATCAGCGGTCACGACATCATCGGTGATGATCTCAGCCCCAAAGCGCACGGCCTGAGCGCGCATGTTCTCCATCAATTCCGGGCCCATGATCCCGTCACTGAAGCCGGGAAAGTTCTCGACCTCGGTGGTGTTCATGAGTGCGCCACCGGCGGTGACCGAACCCTCGAAGAGCAGGGGGGCCAATTGAGCGCGAGCGGCGTACACCGCAGCGGTGTAGCCAGCAGGGCCTGATCCGATGATGATCAGGTTTCGGATGTCGCTCATCAAGTTCCTCGCCAGTTGGTGGGGTGTGCCTAGCAGTTGAACGATCCTAGGGCGAGGCTTATTCCATCCCAGCCGTAGCGGGCAGGGCGATGGTCAGGTCAACCATGACATCGGTATGCGAGGCCGAGCAACCAGGACCGACAACCCACACTCGCAGCAAGGCCGGGCTGGATTGCGTTGGCTGGGTAAGCGATAGCGGGATCACGACAATTCCGGCGTTGTCACCGTGATAGCGGGCCAAATCGACCATAAGTGCCGTGCCGTCGTCCTGATGGGTCAGGCCTGAGATGCAACTGCGCAGTCCCTCGGCCGACATGTCGAATCCAGGGGCAGTGCTCGGCCAGGCGGTGGCTTGAGCAGTCGCCGCCATGAGCTGCTTGGCGCCTTGAGTTCCGCGCACGAGCTTGGTGACCTGGCTGGCCAGGGTCGTTGGCAGATAGTCGGTCCCGCTGGCCAGAATCTGCTTGGCAGGAAATGCCCCGCTTGGCACTGGTGCGACTCCACTCACTCCGGAGGCAATCACCGGAGGGTTGGAACTCTGGACGCTTTGTACGACCACTCCGACGGCCAGCAGTGAAACACCTGCTGCGGCCGCTCCGATCACCCAAGTGCGACGCGGGTGACGTCGCGATTGCAGGCTGCTCGCACCTTCGCGGGCAACCTGCTCGTTGTGCAGGACTCGTTCAACAGCTGCCCACGCTGAATCAGGCATAGCCGGACCGTTGGAGGCGGTGTCCGGATTGAGAAAAGAGGCCTCGTCGCCAAGTGGGCTTCCTTCATCCCACATTGCGTCATCTTCTTCGTCGCTCAACTCGGGCCTCCTTCCGGACTTTGGACGGGGGGTGCGCTCTGCGGGTTCCGCAGATCGACCAATCGTTTGGCTAATTTGGCTCGGCCGCGCGAACATCGGCTCTTCACTGTGCCGGTCGGACAATTGAGCATTCGTGCGGCATCTTCAATGGGCCAGCCCTCAATATCGACCAGGATCACCGCATCGCGTTGATCCTGTGGCAATTCTGCCAAGGCCTCGGCGATCAGAATCTGGGTCTCGCGCTGTTCGATGTGATCCTGGGCCGGCTGGAGTCTGGAATCAACAGTGTCATGTTCGGCAAGCGGTGAGGTGGGTCTCGCGCTGCGTCTGCGGATCCGATCCAGACAGGCATTCACCACGATGCGGTGCAACCAGGTTGTCACCTTCGCCTCGCCACGGAATTGCTCAGCTCGGCGAAAGGCCGAGATCAATGCCTCCTGGAGGGCGTCCTCGGCCTCATTGGAATCGCCCATCGTGCGCAATGCGACGGCCCACAGACGGTCGCGATGGCGGTAGACCAACTCAGCAAATGCGTGCGGATCCCCCGTGACATGCTCAGCCAGCAACTCCTCATCGGATTGCTCAGTTGACACGAATCATGAGCCTAGCCCCGTCCGTGGACAACGATCTCCGACACCCGAACCTGATGCATACCGGGGTGTGCAACTGAAGGCGGCAGTCGAGGAAACCACAAGAGCACGTACCTGCCCGCGATTGCTCGCGGGGAGCGCAGGGACAGCTTCTTGTCACCGGCGGCCGCCTTGGCGAGCACCGGCCAACGATTCGGATCGCCAAGTTGGGAGTCCGAGACGCCAATGCGTACGGCCGCGCCAACCTCGCCAAAAGTGAGATCCACCGACTGCACTGAAGGTGATTTGCCAAGATCCAAGATGAGGCCGACCCCGCCCTTGCCGTTGGCATTTGCCATCTCGTATTGACGGGAGGTCCACGCGGTTGCTGGCTTGCCGTCAATTGCCCGGGAAGCCTGGTTCTGATGTTCGTGACCAGCGCTTGCGTCATTGATGCCATCGTGATTGTCGTCACCAAAGGGATCAAAAGAGGTAACAGCGGCTGCGGGGATGATGACCAAAGCAGGGCGCCCGCTTGCACTTGCCTGCGGAGTTGCAGCGCTCGAATGGCTCGCTGAGTTCAGTGGCCTTGAAGAGTCGGCTTCGGGCCCGATGTACAACTGGCGCCAAGCTACGACCAGCAGCGCAATGCCTGCAAGTACCACCGCGACTACGGTCAGACGCACAGCCAATGCGCGAAAACGCGTCGAGCCGGGGCGAGCAGCAACAGGTTCAATGCTGGCTCGGATCTGGGCGAGTGCTCCAAGAAACTCCGCGACCGTCCGGATCTTCGTCGTGCCCCGCGGACGACGCAGTTCGAACATGGATCGCCCGATCAGCACATCGATGTCTTGCGGAATATCGGCTCGAAGATGAGAGGGCGGTTCCAGATGTGATTGGTGCCTCGGCGCTGACGGAGCCTCTGTTTGGTCATGTCCAAACAGATCAGCAGCGAAGGGGCTTCGGCCAGTCAGCATGAGATAGAGCAGCCCGCCGAGCGCATCGATGTCAGAGCGGATCAAATCTTCATGCGGAGCGCCGAGGAGGGCCGCGTCTATTGACATCCCGATGACTCGCACCTCTCCGGCATCGGTGAGCAGCACATTGCTTGCAAGCAGACGGCCGTGCTGAACTCCCAGCTCGTGGGCCAGCGCCAATGCCTGGGCCACTTCGGTCACGATGCCAATCGCCGGCTGAAGCTCGAGCGGATTCCAGTCGCGAGCGGCCATGAAGGACAGCAGTGATTCGCCGTTAATCCACTCATTGATCACGGCAATGCGAGCCGGGGACTCCTCATTTGGCGGAACTTTCATGACGTCCAGGATTTGGCCGAGCCGACGATCTTGAACAATTGCTGCAGTTCGGGCTGCTGTGTTCAACACTTCGGCTCGCGGGTCTGAAGCATGCACTAATCGGATGACAACTTCGCGATCAAGTGCGGTGTCGTAAGCCCGCCAATAGGCGCAGGAGCCATCGGGAACGAGCAGTTGATCAATCAGGCGATAGCGATCAAGTGGAGAACTCATCGACCCCGTGCCAGCCTCTTGCGAGTGACGCGCACGAGCTCGCGCAACTCATGCACGCGAAGCAGCCAAGCAGCGAGCAGATAGATGACAATGCCAACTGGAGCCATGACGAGGATGTCGATGAGGACGTTCTCTCGACTCTGCAGACCTGGGTTGTAGCCCACTGAACCAAGTGCGAACCGGGCAATCAGCATGCCAGCCAGGGAGATCAGAGCGGCGCTGATAATCCGCGTCAGTGCCCAAGCCGTGGCTCCCGAGCGCATGCCCCCAATGCGCTTGGCAAGCATCAGCCAGGCGATGGCCATGCCGATCCAGTACGACAAGCCGTAGGTGAGCGCCAAGGAAGCGACTTGTTGGCCGCCAGCATTGACCAGCTCGAACAGTGGGATAGCCATCACCATCCACGCGATGCTGAAGCCGACTGTGATGAAGAACGGAGTTCTTGTGTCCTCGATCGCGTAGAAGCCGCGAAGCAAGACGTAGAAGATGGTGAAGGGAACCAGCCCGATCATGAAGACCGAGACGATCTGTCCCATGACTGATGCTTGCTCGGGAGTTGCGGCTCCGTAGCCGAAGAGCAGCACTGCAATGTCTGCGCCCAGGACGAAGAGAATCACCGCGATGGGAGTGATGACTGCTACCACAATGCGCATGGTTGAACTGACTTCGCGGCCAACGTCGTGCAATCGCCCGCTGTGGGCCAGTCGGCTCAAGCCAGGGAGCATCGCCGTGATGATCGAAATCGTGATCACACTGTGTGGCAGAAGAAATACCAAGTGTGCTTTTTGATAGGTGGTGAGACCAGCCGCCGTTGTACTAGCTTCGGCAGCGTTGACGTTGGCTTGGGCAGCCAGGCGCGTGACCACAATGTTGGTCGCTTGGTTGACCAGTACCAATGCGATGGTCCACATGGCAAGAGTTCCGGCTTTGCCCAAGCCCGATCCACGCCAATCAAATCGCGGGCGATAGTGATAGCCGTGCCGGATCAGTACCGGAACGAGAATCACAGCCTGCACGATCACACCCAGAGTCGTCCCAATGCCAAGAATGAGAATCTGTTGGGTTGTGAGCTCGCCGTCGGCCGCTGCCGAAGTTCCGGCAACCACGATGAACAGCACGAAGGTGGCTACGGCTATGACGTTGTTGGCGATAGGAGCGAACATCGGCATGCCGAAATGGCCGCGGGCATTGAGCACCTGGCTGAGGAGCGTATAGATGCCGTAGAAGAAAATCTGCGGAAGACAGAGCCGGGCAAAGGCAACAGCGAGATCAAACTCATTTTGCGGGTAGTCACTGGGTGTGTACAAATGTACGAGCAGTGGTGCGAGCAGTACCGCGGCGATCGATAGCACAAGCAGGGTGAGACCGGCGAGGGTGAGCAGGCGATCTGAATAGGCGTTGCCGCCGTCTGCGTCGTCCTTCATGTGCCGCACGAGTTGAGGAATGAAGACCGCGTTGAGCGCGCCACCGATGATCAGGATGTAGACGATCGTGGGCAGGGAGTTGCCCAGTGAGTAGGCATCCGAGACGAGGAAGAAGCCGAGCGCGGCAGCAGCCGTGATGTCGCGCGCGATGCCAGTGACGCGCGAGATCACGGTGCCAGCAGCCATGACGGCGCTGGAGCGCAGGACGGTCGCGGATTCGCTCATGATGTGCGCCTATGTTGCATGATCCGACGCGTAATGCCGACGACCACGAATATGGCGATGGCGATAAATGCGGCAAGGACGACCCATCCTGCGGCCCGAGCATAGGCAGTTGAGACCAGTGTGATGGAAGCCGGCGCTCCGTAAGCAGAAGCATTCGGCGTGAGAATCTGCACCAGAGTAGGCAGCGGATCACCGCCGACGACGCGTACCGGAATCTCGACGCTGATCTTCTGTCCCGGCTCGATCACAATGTCAGTCTTGGGCTGGGACTCCAGCCGCGAGCTTGGCTCCCCGATGAGCGCCAGCCCCACTTTGACCGAGCTGCTGCCGTCGTTTGCCAAGGTGATCGGGACATTGCCGGAGTCACCAGAGAAGGTGATGGTCCCGCTGGAGATTGGCCGGACAAGATTGATCTGCGTGGTGAGTTCGCGACTGATCCCCGCGACCAGCGCAGCGCCGGTTTCTGGGTCTTGCCGCCACGCTGAGGACTGTGCCCGCAGTAGAGCCTCGGAGTACGACTGGTTGACGGAACTCGCAGTTGATTGCACAGCAGTGAGTTGTTTGACACTTTGTTGGATTCGCACAATGCGATCCAGGTACGCGGCGGTGAGTTCACCACTATTTGCCCTCGGGTACGGCAGTCGAGCACTCGAGCTTCTTGGTCCCGACTCCAGACCGCTCATTGAAGCTGGCCGCATCCACGGTGCCGACTGGGTTGAACGCAGGACTGATCGAAGGAAAACCGGGCTGGGATTCCAGCGTAGATCTGAAGGTGCTGCCACGACCGTCAAGTTGGTGTCACTCGTGACGCTATTTGCGATAGCCGCTGTTTCAGCGAGGAATCGCTGGCGAGCCAAAATCGTTTCCGATGCATTGCGCTGAGGCATTGCAAGACTGGCGCTGATGCGCGCATCAGCCAGCACTGCAGTGAGATTGCCAAAGCTGGTTGGGTAGTCAGCGATGCCCTGACGAGGCTGATTGGCGTCCCCGGCCATCGCCTGGGTCGACATGATCACGGTGGTGGTGCCAGCTGATGAAAGGAGATTGGCCGTGCGTTGGTCCAGCCGACCGCTGGGTGTCCAATAGACGCCACCGGTGATCGCGGACTTCAATACATCGGAGGTGATGGGCTGAGCCAAAGTCATGGCTCGTACAACATCGGCACTGAGCCCGCTGCGCCGATCCGCCGACGCATCGACATCCGCATAGGCGATTGCCCGCGAATTTGACGGGGCAATGGATGCGCGCAGTTCGTCCAGCCATCGCAAGGCATCAGTGCTGCGGTTCCCGACGACGATGACCCCGTCCTCGACCACTTGATAGCCGCGGCTGATGTCGTCGGCAGACTGCACGATTGATGGATCGATCATCCAGCTCAGAGTCGAACTGAATTCGCGCCCGACGTCGACCAGATTAGCCAGCCGACCACTTGGGGACAGCGAGAGCGGCGTCTGACTGTTCAGCAGCACGTTGGTGGCCGTTCGAGCCGGAGCATCGGCCAGCGGCCACAACCAGACCACGCCAATGGCATGTGCAGACTTGTTCGAGTTCGGATACCAGGGCAAGAAGGTGCGCAGGCTGCCAACAGCCTGATTCCCTGGGCCGACGGCATCGATTGTCAACGCGTAGGTACCGGCCTTCTTCAGTGGCAGTTCACTGAATGGCACCTCAAAATTGAATGTCGCTTGAGCCCCTGATGCCAGCGGTTGATCGATATGGAACGAGAGCACTGCTGACGTAGGAAGTCCATCGGAGTTGAGCACGGCATCAATGCCTGCGCGTCCCTGAATCGGCTCGCTTGAAAGACGCAATTGCGCAACAGGCTTACTGATGGTTGTACTCGAGGTGTTGACCAGGCGACCAGTGATGCGCAGTTCACTGTTGCCCGTCGGAATGAACGGCAGCATCGAATCCAGCACCACTTGCACGGCCGTTGTTGCAGCTTGCGCTGGCGGGGTCGCTGCAAGAGCTCCCAAGGCGGGAAGGAGCGAGCAAAGAGCGGCGAGCAAGAAGCGTCGGCGCACCTAGAGATCCATCAATTCGGCAAGCAGCGCAGGCACCTTCTCCATGAGCTTGCGCTCATCTGCGTAGGCAAGACGACCGCTCACTTCGTCAAGCGGGACCCAGGCAACCTCAACGACCTCACGGTCAGCATCGCTGAGCTCGCCCCCATTGGCGCGCAGGAGAAAGTGGTGGACGGTTTTATGCACCCGCCGGTCCTCAGCCATGAACCAGAAATCAATGACTCCAAGCGGCGCGATGACAGATCCCTCGATTCCGGTCTCCTCGAGTACCTCGCGAATGGCTGCGTCCTCGGTGCTCTCGCCTTGCTCAACATGACCCTTGGGCAATGACCAAATCAGGCGACCGCGCCGGTCGTGCCTGCCAATGAGGGCGGCGCGTGGCGGGATGGAGCTGTGGTCCAGGACGAGTCCGCCGGCACTTATCTCTTCGACTCGCGGGAATCGCGGTGCTCGAGGGGACATATCCGCAGGATAAACCGCTGAGCTATGTCATTACGCTCATCAGGTGCCCACAGTCGATCCAAAACAGGCTGCCCTGCAACTGGCACCGATTGAAGCCCTCCTCATTGAACTGGGTACGCGATTTGCGGCCGCGGGCTTTGAAATCTCCCTTGTTGGAGGTCCGGTACGCGATGCGCTGCTCGGGCGCCTCGGCCAAGCCCCCGATCTGGACTTCACCACTAACGCTCGCCCCAACGAGATTCTTGAGATTCTGGAAGGTTTGGCCGATAGCACCTGGGATGTAGGTATCCGCTACGGAACCGTCGGCGCGCGCATTGGCGATCGTGAATGCGAGATCACTACTTATCGAAGCGAGCACTACGACCCCAGCTCGCGAAAGCCAGAGGTCAATTTTGGTGACTCACTTGAGGGAGATCTGGGCCGCCGGGATTTCACGATCAATGCCATGGCATTGCGACTGCCAGAACTTGTGCTGGTGGATCTGTACGAAGGCATCAATGACCTTGCAGCGGGCGTCATTCGTACGCCGAATGCTCCGCGAATGTCCTTCACCGATGATCCGCTGCGCATGATGCGAGCGGCCCGCTTCGCTTCGCAACTGGAATTCGAGATTGAGGCGCTGACCCTAGCTGCCATGGTGGCCATGCACGAGCGCATCACGATCGTGTCGATTGAACGTGTGCAGGTGGAATTCCTGAAGATCGTCATGTCCGATCATCCGCGACATGGACTCAAGCTGATGGTGGATAGCGGGCTTGCCGACTACGTGTTTCCTGAGTTACCGCGCATGCGCCTGGAAGTCGACGAACACTTGCAGCATAAGGATGTGTACGAGCATTCACTCACGGTGCTGGATCAGGCGATCATGATGGAAACGATGCACGAACCAGCGAGTGGCCCGGACCCGGTGCTGCGTCTTGCTGCGTTGTTCCATGACATCGGCAAACCCAGAACACGAAAATTTGAGGAAGGCCGAGTCTCCTTTCACCACCACGAGGTGGTTGGCGCGCGCATGACGCGCAAGCGCATGAAGGAGTTTCGCTTCTCGAATGAATTGATCGACGATGTCTCACGCTTGGTGGAATTGCACTTGCGGTTCCACGGCTATGGCACCGGCGAATGGACCGACTCTGCGGTTCGGCGCTACGTGCGTGACGCTGGACCTCTGCTTGTGCGACTGCACAAATTGACTCGTGCCGACTGCACCACGCGTAACCGCCGCCGTGCTGCAGAGCTGCAGCGGTCATATGAGCAACTGGAAGTCAGGATTGCTGAAATCACTGCGCAGGAGGAATTGGATTCGCTGCGCCCGGATCTGGATGGTCAGGCCATCATGCGCATCCTGGACATTCCGGCTGGCCCTCAGGTTGGTGAGGCATATCGCTTCCTGATGGAGTTGCGCTTGGACCGCGGTCCGATGGATCCGCCAGCGGTCACTGAAGCGCTCTTGGCTTGGTGGGCTAACCGCGCATAATTCCGGGAACGCTGGGAGCCCTCGCAGTGGAGTTGCAGCGCTGAACTTCTAGGCCTCAGCGTTGCCGAGTTCGGCCGCGGCAGCAGTTTCGATCTCCACGTACACGTCGCGGTCGGGACGATTGCACGCCTCAATGCCGGCAAACAGGAGCACACCGAGTGCGCCCAGCCAGAAGGTGCGAGCCACGTCGATGCCGCCTGCGCCGAACAGGAGCAGCCCGAGCACAATCGCGACTCCCCACTTCAGGAAGAGGGAGTAGGAGCGAACGAAGGTGTTGAGGCCAGCTGGAACCTGCGCTCCGAGTTCATGGAGCCCAGCGCTGACACGTTCGCGCTTGAGCATTGCCAGGCGAGAACTGCCCGCATACCAACCGGCGATCGCAGTGAAAACACCGAGCATGAGCAATGCCTGCAAGCCGTTGAGCAAGTAAGCGAAGAAGGTCGACCAGAATGCCGAGAGCGCCAGGCCTAGGCCAGTTCGGCCAAGTTGCAGTTGAACAGCCGTTTCGGTCATGTTCATCGAAAGCATCAGCAGGAGTGCTTCGAGCGCCAGCACGATGCCGAGAGTGACCACGATGCGTGGCCGCTTGCGCGCCAGCGCAATCGAGAGCGCGAAGAGGGCGGCCACGAGCAAGGGCAGCCATTCCAGAATCGGCGACGTGAAGCTGTACACCGTTTGCACCTGGGCCAGCAGCGGTGTTTCGAAGAGCACGATCTGGTGGCCGGTCGGCGGGATAGTCACGTTGGCTGCGATCGATAGGCCGGACTCGACGAGCTGGGTCTGTACCGCCGTCAGCAAGGTGGTGATATCGAGCACCACTTTGTCGCCGTTGGTCTGAATGATGCCGGCTTCCTTGCCCTCCAGCAGTGCTAGAGCGGATCGCTGCGCAGCCTCGTTGGTTTTGATCCAGACATTCTGGAATGCAGAGGAGGCCAGAAACTTGTCTACGGCGGTGCCGATCAGGCTGTTGATCCCCGCGGCGATAGGGGAAGAGAGTTGCGCGTTGATATTTGGGTTCTTGACGAGGGAGCCAAGGAATTGGCTAACCAAGGATTCGGTGTCGATGCGGGCGACAAGTGCGGCAGTGACTTCCTCACCGACTGCTTGCTGGATTGCAGGATCGCTGGCCAGTGGCCCTACGGTCGCGATGTACTGCTCAGCGTCGGTAACTGTCTGATGTCCCCAGTGCCCCACCACTGAAAGCGGAGTCAGCAGCACAGCGATGACGAATATCAGAAGCGAGGCAATCGATCGCGCACCCCTACGTCGGCTCATGTGTTTCCCTTCGTTGGCGATTTGGTCATGAACCAAACGCCTGTCACTACAAGCAGGAGCCCAGCAAAGACGATCATGGCAGGTGCTTGACCACTTGCCGGGGCACACAACGCCATGAATGTGATGCCTAAAACGAGGGACGCGTTGACGATCATGTCGAACAACGCGAAGAGCCGGCCGAGGTGATCGTCGGGAATGTGAAGTTGTACCTCAGTGTCCGCGCAAACCTTGACTGATTGTCCGACGAATCCAAAGCTCGCGGCTCCGACGAGCAACAACGGAAGGCTGATCGTCTGTGATCCCGCGAATACGAAGATTGTGCCGGTGATGCCGCCGACGATCAGCACCATTGCTGACCACGTGACGGTGCCCAGACGCCGTGTGCTCCACGGTGTTGAAGCGGCTCCGATCAGTGCACCGGTTGCTGCTGCTCCAGTGATGATCGCGAACTGGGTAAGCGCATGGTCGGCTTGTGCAATGGAGTTGAAGCTGTTGCGCACCAGCAGCAGCGCATCCACCGTGAGCATGCCGAAGGAGACACGATGCAGTGCTACGACAGTGATGGCACGCCGCGGCCGTGCGTGATCGCGCAGCACACGAAGCCCGTCGACGAAGCCCGTAATGACCCCGCGAATGGTGTCACGTGCGAGGTCACCATGTGGCCCAAGGCTTGAAGCCCCCATGCGCATGGCAAGCAGCCCGGCCACTACGAAACCTATGCCAGCCAGCACCAGGATCACTTGACTACCAGTGTCGCCACCGCCCACCAGCGACCTGATTGCCACGCCTGCAAGCGCACCTACTGCAACTGCGATGGTGCCTGATGTCGGACTCAGCGCATTGGCCGTCACCAGATCGCGACCCTGGACGACATTGGGCAAAGAGGCTGACAATCCAGCGAGAACGAATCGACCGATGCCGAGCACGACGAGCACGAACAGCCCGAGCAGTAGGCCGTCATTGCCGGCCGCCACAAGAGTGATGATGGGAATGACTCCAAGAGCCTTGATGAAGTTGGCATTGACCAGCACATTGCGCCGACGCCAACGATCCAGCAGCACTCCCGCGAATGGCCCGATGATCGAGTAGGGCAACAACAAGATCGCGAATGCCGATGCGACCTTCAGGGCATCTGGCTCCCGCTCCGGAGAGAAGAGCACGAAGGTTGCAAGGGATGCCTGAACGAGCCCATCGGCGAATTGCCCGACCAGGCGAACTGAGAAAAGCCGACGAAAGTCCCGAGTGGACAGGAGCTCGCGCAGGGCAGGCAATGCCACCACGCGCGGACGGTATCAGCGCAAAGACCTCAGCGGCCGTCGTAGTCGTCGAGGTCAGCAATCTACTGCGGAGTCAGTTGACCAACCGCATGCGAAAGCCCCGGTGGATCGAAGGTTCAGTTCGATGCACCAGGGCTTTGCGATGAAGTGTGGTTAGCGTTCGATTGTTCCGGCGATGAAGTCTTCGACAGCAATATGTGCCTCGCTGTCGCTGTACTGCACGGGCGGCGACTTCATGAAGTAGCTCGAGGCTGACAGGATCGGACCGCCGATGCCGCGGTCCTTTGCGATCATCGCAGCACGAACGGCGTCAATGATGACGCCTGCACTGTTGGGCGAATCCCAAACTTCGAGCTTGTACTCAAGGCTCAACGGCACATCACCGAATGCGCGGCCTTCCAGGCGAACAAAAGCCCACTTGCGGTCATCGAGCCATGCGACATAGTCAGACGGACCGATGTGCACATTGCGAGCACCGATGTCGTGCGAGATCTGCGACGTGACTGACTGGGTCTTGGAGATCTTCTTGGATTCCAGACGCTCGCGCTCAAGCATGTTCATGAAGTCCATGTTGCCGCCTACGTTGAGTTGGTAGGTGCGGTCCAGGATCACTCCGCGATCTTCAAAGAGCTTGGCAAGGATGCGGTGCGTGATGGTTGCTCCGACCTGGCTCTTGATGTCGTCGCCCACGATAGGCAGACCAGCATCCTCGAACTTCTTTGCCCAAGCTGGCGTTCCGGCGATGAAGACGGGAAGAGCGTTGACGAATCCACAGCCGGCATCGATTGCACACTGTGCGTAGAAACGCGCGGCATCCTCTGAGCCCACTGGGAGGTAGCACACGACGATGTCGGTCTTGGCCGCCTTGAGGGCTGCTACCACGTCGACGGCTGGTTGCTCGGACTCGCTTATGGTCTCGCGGTAGTACTTGCCCAGACCATCGAGGGTATGACCGCGCTGGACGATGACACCGGTGACCGGAACGTCGCAAATCTTGATGGTGTTGTTCTCCGAGGCGCCGATGGCAGCCGAGAGATCCTGGCCGACCTTCTTGGCATCCACGTCAAAGGCAGCGACGAACTCAACATCGCGGACGTGGTAGGGCCCAAACTGCACATGCATCAGCCCGGGGACGAATCCTTGCGGATCAGCATCCTTGTAATACTCGACACCCTGAACGAGTGATGCCGCACAGTTGCCGACGCCAATGATGGCGACGCGTACTGATCCCATATTGTTCTCCTAGTTTTTCAGTGGTACTTACGTAGTGAAGTCGCGCGGCTGTTGAGCTTCTTCGGCGTTCTTTCGCTCAGTAGTGATGAGCTCGTTGAGCCAGCGCACTTCGCGCTCGGCTCGATCAAGTCCGTGGCTTTGCAGCTCAAGGGTGTAGGCATCGACGCGATCGCGAGAGCGAAGCATTGAGTCGCGCAGCGCGGCTACCCGTTCTTCCATGCGCGAACGCCGGCCTTCAAGAATGCGAACTCGCACCCAGGCTTCCGTGCGCCCGAAGAATGCCAGATGGGCTGCGAAGCCCTCATCCTCCCAGGATTCTGGGCCAGGCTCGTTGACCCAGTGCTCGAAGGCCTCCTTGCCATCGCCAGTGAGGGAGTAAACCACGCGTGCGCGTCGCCCACTCAGTGGCGGAGCGTTGCTCTCGGTCGCGGGTGTGACATGCACCTGAACAATCAATCCCCGCTGTTCGATGCGACGCAAGCACGGGTAGAGGGATCCAAAGGACAATGTGCGAAAGGGGCCAAGCACGGTATCCAGGCGCTTGCGCAGTTCGTAGCCGTGGAGAGGGCCATCGCCCAACATGCCGAGCACTGCGAATTCGAGGATGTCCGCTCGCTTCGTCATATTGGAAAGATATATCAATTCGATATATCAAGGCAAACACGGCGGGCTCATATCCGGTATGCAAAGCAACCTAGACTGGTCGAATGTCTGCTCCACGCCACAGCGCCCTTCGTGGCTCAGTCGTGCGTGGAGCCTCGGGCAGGCCCAGCAAGCAGGATGAGCTCGGTCCGATCGAGCAAATCGCCGATCCAACCGCACCGCGGTCCCCCATCGATTTCACTCTGCAGCGCCGAGCTGCATTGCATGCCTTCTTTCGTGGCGGGATGCTTAGCAGCGAATTCTGCGACGCCGACCCGTACCTGCTGAAGGCCGCGAAATTCCATGGCGAAGCAATCGGCAGCCCTTGCCCGGTCTGCAAGGACCCGGAGTTCGTACACGTCACCTATGTCTATGGCGACCAGCTCGGCCCCTATACAGGTCGAGTGCGTCAGAACGCAGATCTGCCCGAAATGGCCCGGACCTATGGCGAGTTCAAGGTCTACGTGGTGGAGGTATGTCAGCGATGCCATTGGAACTTTTTGATGAGGACTTTCGTCTTGGGAGATGGAGTCCCGCGACGTGCACCCCGCACGCCCCGTGACCTCATCGAACTCGAAGGGAAACGGTGACTCAAGATCCGCGGGGTGCCAGCAGACGTCCACCCGCCAGGTCGAGCCGTGGTCGAAGCCCCGCCACTCGAACGCCTGCGAGCCGGCGCAAGAAGGCCAAGCGTCCGCATTGGATCCGACGAATCCTGATTGCTGGCGTGATTCTCTTTGTGCTCGCAATTGCCGGCTTCGCAATCGCACTTGCTATGACGACAATTCCAACACCCAACGAGCTCGCCACCAGTCAGGCCACTGTTGTCTATTACGCCGATGGTAAGAATGAAGTCGGCCGCCTGGGCGACTCTTCGCGGCGCAGTGTGCCGCTCAGCGATGTGCCCGAGATGGTGCAGAAAGCGATCCTCGCTGCGGAAGACCGCGACTTCTATGACCACGGCGGCATCTCGCCAATCGGTTTTGCGCGAGCTGTCATCAACAACCTGACTGGCGGCTCGACCCAAGGTGGCTCGACTATTACCCAGCAGTACGCCAAGAACGCCTTCTTGACCCAGGAGCGCACCTGGAGTCGAAAGATCCACGAGGCACTGCTGGCCTTCAAGCTCGAGACCGTCACTTCCAAGGACCAAATCCTTGAGGACTACCTCAACACCATCTATTTCGGACGACATGCCAATGGCATCGATGCGGCTGCCCGTGCGTATTTCGCCAAGCCGGTCAGTGAGCTTTCTTTGTCCGAAGGCGCAGTATTGGCAGCGATCATCAATTCACCAAGTGGCCTGGCACCTGAGAACCATTTGACTGCACTGCGCTCACGCTGGAGCTATGTGCTCGACGGCATGGAGTCACAGGGCTGGATCACTGGCGATCAGCGCGCGGGTGCGAAATTCCCCGAAATCCTGCAAGCAAAGAACGCCAACCGCCTCGGTGGTCAGACGGGATATCTACTGCAGGGCATCAAGGATCAGTTGATCTCTCTTGGTTTCGATGAAAGCGAGATCGAAGCTGGTGGGCTGCAGATCGTTTCGACTCTCGATAAGAAGGCTGAGGACGCAGCTGTTGCTGCTGTCGACGCTGCTGGACCGTCGTCGAATACTGAGGGTCTGCGTATTGGGCTTGCATCGGTTCGCCCGAATACCGGCGCAATCGTTGCCCTGTATGGCGGCAAGGATTTCATTGCTGATCAGATCAACAACGCAACGCGTCCATTTGCTCAAGCGGGATCGACCTTCAAACCTTTTGCGCTGGCTGCTGCGACCGAGAAGAGCATGCCGTTGACGTCAGTCTGGAATGGCAATTCGCCCAGCACTGTCAACGGCTATACCTTGACGAACTACGGCGACAAATCCTTCGGAGAGATTTCGCTGCTGAAGGCAACATTGCATTCAGTTAACTCCGCCTATGTGCAGATGGAATCGGCGATCGGCGTTGATGCCGTCTCAAATGCGGCCGTGCGCGCTGGAATCCCTGAAAGCACTCCCGGGCTCAATCTCGACAGTCTTAATCTCACCTTTGTGCTCGGCACGGCTTCACCGTCAGGCCTGAGCATGGCCAACGCATATGCGACTTTCGCAGCTCAAGGAGTGCGCTCGACGACTTCAATTGTGCAGAAAGTCATCGGCCCGAATGGCGGACTGCTTTACGACTATGAGCCAACGCTCACCACCGAATTTGATTCACAAGTAGCTGACACGGTGACCTACGTGCTCAATCAAAATGTCGAACGCGGAACGGCATTTGCCGCACGCGCACTCAACCGACCAGCGAGCGCAAAGACAGGTACGACCGACGGAAACAAGAGTGCATGGTTCGTGGGTTACACCCCGCAACTGTCAACTGCCGTCCTGATGGCCAAGGAGAACGCCTCTGGCCTGCCAGTGTCCTTGTCAGGTACGGGAGGTCTGCACACCGTCACTGGTGGCTCCTTCCCCGCCGCGATTTGGACCAAGTACATGCGTGCAGCGCTCAAGGGGCAGCCGATAGCGCAATTGCCGGCCGCGCCTTCGTCGATCACCGACCGGCTGGACTGTGTTGCGCTGACTGAGGCCAACGGTGGGCTGCCGCCCCTTGGATGTCCGAACGCCAACGCTGCCGAATTCTCACCTGAACCGATCGGCGAGGCCCCTAATGGCGATGTCTTCGGCAATCTGAGTTCCACGGTCGCTCCCGTTCCACCAGGTGATGGGGCGCCAAAACAGGTACCTAGCGCGCGGCCCTCGAAAACTCCGAGCAAGGCTCCAACCAAGGCTCCAGTCAAGGGCAATGGCGATGGCCCGCCCTCGGTTGCGGGCTAGCGAGCATGACTGACCTCGCGCCAAGCCAGGAGGATCCACTCCTGGCGCGCGGCAGCGAACTCATGGGCGGGCCAGTTGGCCAGCATCGCAGGATTCGTCGACGGTGGTGGAACCCGCTTCGCGTATT
Organism: Actinomycetota bacterium; assembly: GCA_030650795.1. Taxonomy (NCBI): domain Bacteria; kingdom Bacillati; phylum Actinomycetota; species Actinomycetota bacterium. Next base: position 81,684 of record JAUSDJ010000040.1, on the reverse strand, counting down.
GATTGTGCTCTCGGCCTTCGGCTATTGCGTTGGAATCTGGCTTGGCTCTTCTTGCCGAAGTAGCGGCTGGATTTCTCCTGAGCGCTACGAGCACCTCTGCTACACCGACATTCACCCCTTCTACACGCTGCAGGAATTGGCGCAGGGTGCTATTCCCTATGTCGACATTTCCTCCGCAAGACAAGGAGTCGATGCACCAGTGCTCGTTGGCATGTTCATGGAGCTTTCCTCGATCATCACCCACTGGCTCAGCTCCATCCGTCCGCAGGCTGATCCGGCAACGATGTTCTTCGACGTCAATGTCGTGCTGCTGTTCATCCCCTTGCTGATCGCCGTCCTGGCAACAGCACTTGCAGCGCGTCATCGGCCTTGGGATGCAGCAATGGTTGCGCTCGCGCCAATCATCATCCTGGCTTCGCGCATCAACTGGGATCTCCTCGCCGTCGCACTTGTGGCACTCGCTGTTCTGCAGTTGGTGCGCAAACGAAACCTCGCGGCAGGCGTGCTGTTAGGTGCGGCGATGTCTGCCGCGCACTATCCGGCCGTGATCCTGATTGCGTTGATACTGCTGGCTTTTCGAAGCAAGCAATGGCACTCCACCAAGCGGGTCGTCCTTTCCGCGGTCGCTACGTGGCTCCTGATCAATGTGCCATTCATGCTGATGAACTACGAGGGATGGTCAGTGATCTATCGCAAATTACTTGACTCGCTTCCCGATGTCGGATCAGTGTGGTTCGCAATCAATCAATGGGGTGGTCCACAACTTTCGACGGGACAAGTCAATCTTGCTGCGCTCCTGCTGTTCCTTGCTGCGCTGGTTGGGATCGCAGCTGTAGTGGTGCAGGCACCAGTGCCGCCTCGTACAGAGTCCGTCATCTTTCTTGTCGTGGCTGCATACCTGTTGACAGCAAAGGGCTTTGCGCCGCAGTTCGGACTTTGGTTGATTCCGCTTGCGGTCCTTGCTCGACCTCGCTGGCGGGATTTTCTCATCTGGCAGGCGGCTGAAGTTGTGTACTTCGTCTCGGTCTGGTGGTTTCTTGCGGGTTACCAAATCGATGGCGCCAAGGGCTTGACGGCCCTGTGGTACGCGCTTGCAATCTTCATCCACATCGCAGGCACGATCTATTTTTCGGTCATGGTCATTCGCGACATGCTCATTCCGCAAGAGGATCCAGTGCGGGCTACGAGTCCAGACCTCGCACTGCATCAAACCTCGATGTCGTGAAGCGCACTTCAGCACGCAGTTGGTCACCCACCTGTGGCACAACGCAACCGCGAGGCAACCAGATCATCGAGTGATGTTGATGGGGAGTCTCAGCGAACCACCGTTGCTTGCCCTCCCAAATGAACGGCGAGAGAGCTCGGCCGGCCGCATCGAGAGCGCCGGTGCCTGCTGTCACGAATCGCTGGCGCAAACTCGCTGCTGGAGTCGGTGCGCTGAGGCCGATCCCATGCGATGTACCGCCGGACACCACGATCAAGGTGCCACCCGCAGGACCAGTGCGTTGGCGATAGCCGACATGCGTTCCGTCGGGCAGCGGATGCACGGCGAGCGCGGTGCCATGAACCGTCAAGGCACTTCGGTCACCAAGCCAAAGTCGGGTTCCAATGCGCGCTTTGATCTGGACCATCCGATTGGAGGCTTGCACCTGTGAGTACTCAGTGTCAGTCAGATGAGACAGCCACAGTGTTTGGTCAACTGTGCTGCCGAGCTTTACCGACTCGGTCTGCCAAAGCCCGTGCCAGCGCTGCACTTCGCGAACGCGCGCGGTGACCGCTGTCTCTCCGGGCACCGGTTCTTCGTCAGCTGACTGCTCAAGTGGCAGGTGCAAGGACAGTCCGCAGATCTGCAGCCTGTTGGATTCGATGGCTGTTCGGGTTACCGGATCAGCAAGCACCCGAATGAGTTCGGCCTCGCTGAAGCCAAAGCGACTCATTGAGGTGCGCGCTTCCATCACGACTCGAACATGTCCAGCGCCAGAGCTCAGGGCCGCAAGCCCACTTGTCGACGAGATGGTGCGAATGACGCGCTGCGCTTCCCACTTCTGTGCGATGTCCCACCACGCATCACCGGCGAGAAGATCGCGAGGCTCAAAGGGTTCTAAGACAACGACGTCTGCATTTGTATGGCCCAACACTTCATCAAGTTCGAAGACCGTTCCAACAGCGACAACCTCGCTGGCCAGTGTGTTGCTCTCATGTGCCAGTCGAGCCTGACCAAGCCCGTAGCCATTGCCCTTGATGACCGGCACTATCGACGAACCCGTCAGTGATTTAACCTGAGCGCTCACCGTGTGGACATGTGTGCGCCACTGATCTGTGTTCACCTCAAGGGTGAAGGTCATTGCCTGCTCCGTTCGATGTCAGCCACGTCGAGCCTGATACAGCGCATACGCTTTTGCCCAAGTGGCACGCAGGATGAAATCCCATTCGCCAACGTACTCCTGGGCATATCCACCCGAGCCGACTTTGAATTGCACCAAGCCAAAGAGATGGTCGTCAGGATTGAGAGTGTCGGCGATGCCCCGAAGGTCGTAGATCGCACAACCAGCGGCGTGCGCTTGCTGAATCATCGCCCACTGCAGAGCATTGGATGGTCGAACCTCTCGATCAGCCGTTGTTGATGCTCCGTAGGAGTACCAGGCGTGATCGCCGACGCGCACCATCAAGGTCGCTGCCGCCAGATGCCCATCGAAATGCGCAAGGTGCACACTCAAACGTGAGGCATGCTGCTTGTTCAGTTCATCCCACATGTGTTCGAAGTACGTGAGCCCGCGTGGAGTGAACTGGTCGCGCTTGGCGGTCTCCACGTAGATTTCATGGAAGGCAGCAAGATCGGCGCGATCGCCGAGCGACACCACTACTCCGAGTTTTTCTGCCTTACGCACATTGCGTCGCCAGAGCTGGTTGAAGCCAGCAAAGATGTCATCCAGGCCGCGTTCGCCGAGTTTGATCTGAAAGACATATCGCGGTTGGACGTCGCCAAAGCCCGCGCCGGAATTCTCCTCTTGTCGCCAGCCCCGCGATTGCAGGCGTTCGGACAGATGCAGCGCAAGAATTGAATGCCAATCGGCGACGACCTCGTGCAGATGCGCTGGCGGAGAGCCGTCTGGTTCCCGCCATTGCGCCATGGCGGCCTTGATCGTCTCCGATTCCCAGCGCCGGGTCGCAACGGGCGGACCCATCTTGACTTGAAAGGCACCGCTGGCCTTCAGGTGTGAGAGCAGTGGCGTGAGCCAGGCACTGATGTCGTACTGCGGAAATTGGGAATGCAGCCAGTCGATGTCTGGACCCTCGGGCAGGTAGGCGAGGGATCGCTGCGGCAACTTGGGGATGGGACGAAAGAGAACAAGGCCCGCGCCGACGAGTTCGGAACCCTCAAACCAGCCGATCGACTCCGGACGCCAGCCGACCTTGACCTGTCCCCATTCGGGCAGTTGCAAGAAGGAGACCGATGAGCGAGAGGCGATCCATTCGCGGTGCTGGGTGGCAGAGATTGTGCGCACCACTGGGGTCATGGAAGATCCAAGTCGACTACGACGGGTGCGTGATCGGATGCGCCCTTGCCCTTGCGCTCCTCGCGATCGATATACGCATCGCTCACCGCGTCCGCGAACAACTGGTTGCCGTAGATCAAGTCGATGCGCATGCCCCAGCCGCGCCCGAAGGAGGCCTGCCGGTAGTCCCAGAAGGTGAAGGGTTCCCCTTTCAATGCGCGCGGCATGACTTCGACCAGACCAGCGGAGCGCACGTCGACAAGTGCCTGCCGCTCGGCCGGAGTCACATGCGTGCTGTTTTCAAACTTTGCGATGTCCCAGACGTCTGCGTCAGTGGGGGCAACGTTGTAGTCGCCGATGATGGTGAACGGTCGATCAGGTGACTGAGCAAGTTCTGCTGCAGCAGTGGCTTTGAGTGCCTGAAACCACTGGAGCTTGTATGAGTAGTGGGGGTGGTCTGGCTCGCGTCCGTTTGGCACATAGACGCTCCAAACGCGCACGCCGCCGCAGGTGGCGCCGATGGCTCGCGGTTCGTCCGATTCCTCATATTGCGGCTGCCCGAGCAATCCCCGGGTGACGTCGTCCAAGCCCACCTTGCTGATCAAGGCCACGCCATTCCAGCGCCCAGTGCCAAGGGTGGCGACCTCGTAGCCGAGCGCCTGAAAGGGCATCAAAGGGAAGGCATCGTCGGTGCACTTGAGCTCTTGAAGTGCCAAGACATCCGGCTTGTTGAGCTCTAGCCAGGCCAGCACTCTCTCTAGTCGTGCGCCAATGGAATTCACGTTCCAAGTCACAATTCGCACGAGTGCAGCCTAGATGCACTCCGCATGGCGCGTGCTCGGCTTAGGCTCGAACAGACAAGAGAACGATCTGAGCAAGGAGAGCTGCGATGACCGGTAACGACCCGTTTTGGCGCCTGCCTGAAGTGCCAAGTTTCAGCGTCACGAGCGTGAACCTGCGCGAAGGTGAACCGCTTGCAGAGGCACATATGTCGGGAATCTTTGACGTGCCGGGGGGCCAAGACAGCAGCCCGCAGTTGTCGTGGTCCGGTGCCCCAGTTGAAACCAAGAGTTATGCAGTCACCATGTATGACCCTGACGCGCCGACCATGTCTGGATTTTGGCATTGGGCAGTTGCCGGAATTCCGTCAACAGTCACCTCCTTGGCCCAGGGAGCCGGCGATGAAGGTGGCGCGGGTCTGCCTGCCACGGCAATTCAACTGCGCAATGACGCCGGCTCGCCTCGATTCCTTGGCGCAGCTCCGCCCGGCGGGCATGGCTCGCACCGCTACTTCATCACTGTGCACGCGCTGGACACTCACGACATCGAAGTCGATGCCGACACCTCGCCCGCCTTGCTCGGATTCAAGATGTCATTCCACATCCTGGGCCGCGCCACTCTCATGGGAACTGCGGAGATTTCCTAATTTCCGCGAGGGCCGGTAATCTTCCGGAGTCCTGCTGACCGGCGGTGTGGTTTGACCGTCAACCTGCAGGCACGCGAGAACCCTCCTGCCGCGGAATGTCCGTGGCCGTTTGAGTCCAGAGGAGGTGGGATTCTTATGCGTCGTTATGAGGTCATGGTCATTCTTGATCCAGATCTAGAAGAAAAGACCGTAGCCCCCAGTTTGGAGACGTTCCTCAACGTCGTCCGCGCTGATGGTGGCGAGGTGCACAAGGTTGATGTGTGGGGTCGTCGTCGTATGGCATACGAGATAAACCACAAGCCTGATGGCATCTATGCCGTGCTCGAAGTCACGGCCAACCCTTCTGCAGTTGCCGAGCTTGATCGTCAGCTCTCGCTGAACGAGGCCGTCATGCGTACCAAGGTGTTGCGTCCGGAGGAGGCCAAGTAATGGCCGCCGGTGACGTCGTGGTGACGGTTGTTGGCAATCTGACCAACGATCCTGAATTGCGTTTCACCCCAAGCGGCGCTGCTGTCGCTTCCTTCACCGTTGCCTCCAGCTCACGCGTGCTTGATCGCACAACCAATGAGTGGAAGGACGGCGAGACCGTCTTCATGCGTTGCAGTGTCTGGCGCCAGTACGCGGAGAACGTTGCCGAGTCGCTGACCAAGGGCACGCGCGTGATCGTGCAAGGCCGCTTGAAGCAGCGCTCATACGAAACCCGCGAGGGTGAGAAGCGCCAGGTGATGGAGGTCGAGGTCGACGATGTCGGTCCCGCACTTCGCTACGCAACGGCCAAGGTCAATCGTGTCCAGCGTCAAGGTGGTGGATTCGACGGCGGCCAAGCTGCTGGCGGTGGAGCACCAGCAGATGACCCATGGGCAAGCAGCCCCTCAGGTGGCGCCGGCTTCGACGAGCCACCTTTCTAATCACCAATCTTCACTGACTTCACAGGAGTAAGCAGACATGGCACCACGCGATAGAGATCGTGACAGCAAGCGCGGACCCGCGCGCGGCAAGGACGACAAGCTACCCAAGAGGCGCGACTGCGTCTTTTGCCGTGGCGAGATCAAGGGCATTGATTACAAGGACACGAACTTGCTCCGCAAGTTCATCTCAGATCGCGGCAAGATCCGCGCTCGCCGAGTGACTGGCAACTGCACCCAGCATCAGCGCGATGTTGCGAACGCTGTCAAGAATGCCCGTGAGATGGCACTTCTTCCCTACACCTCAACAGCACGCTAAGGATCGATGATGAAACTGATATTGACGCAGGAAGTCTCCGGTCTGGGCATTGCTGGCGACATCGTCGCGGTGAAGGACGGATACGCGCGCAACTTCCTCATGCCACGTGGTCTGGGCATTGCCTGGACGCGCGGAGGGGAAAAGCAGGTGACGCAGATCAAGCGCGCCCGCAAGGTTCGTGAGATTCGCGATCTGGGTCACGCCAACGAGGTCAAGCAGGAGCTCGAGGCCCTGAAGGTGACTCTTCAGGCCAAGGCTGGCGACACTGGCCGCCTCTTCGGTTCGGTCACCACGGCAGACATTGCAGATGCAGTGCGTGCAGCAGGTGGCCCAGCAATCGAGAAGCGCAAGGTCACCTTGGCCGCTCCGGTGAAGACCGTGGGTTCATACAACGCCACAGTGCTTGTACACGAGGGTGTTGTCGCCAAGTTGAACTTCGAGGTTGTCGCAGGCTAAATCGCTTCCGTGTTAGGCCAGAGGGAGTTGCCGTATCGGCTGCTCCCTCTGCGCTGTCCGACTTCGCATGCGAAAAGTGCGCCATCGAGGCGATCGATCACTAGGCTCGGCCACATCTGGATCGACGAAGGAGTGGTCATGGATTTGAGTACGTCAGTCAGGTACTGCCTCGAGAACTACGCGAACTTCAATGGACGCGCTGCGCGGCCGGAGTTCTGGTGGTTCTACCTCGCATACGCAATCGTCGTTGGTGTCCCATATCTTCTGGGCTCGATCTTCGTTGCCATAGGGACGAGCACTTCGTACTACGGTGAAATGAGTTACGGGCCTGCGGCGATATTCGGCTGGCTCCTGTACATCTTGGCGGGGCTTGTCAGCCTTGCGTTGATCGTTCCCATGTTGGCGGTAGGCAGCCGCAGGCTCCACGACACGGGGAAGTCCGGCTGGTTTCAGGTGCTCCTTTTCGTTCCCTGCGTCAACTTCATCGGAGCGATCATCCTGATCATCTTCTGGGCGACGACCGGTACACCAGGCGCGAACTCCTACGGTGAGGCCGCAACCGCATAGCAATTGAGGTGTCGTTATGAGCTTTGGCCAGTCAGTTAAGTACTGCTTGAATCACTATGCCGATTTCAGCGGGAGAGCCAGCCGCTCAGAGTTCTGGTGGTTCTACCTGTTCTACGCAATCGTCGTAGGCATCCCGTACTTCATCGCCTACATCCTGCTGCTTGCCGGACAGCCTGCCGGCGACATCTATGGCAACGTGAATATGACCTTCCCGGCGGGGGCGATCATCTTCTACGTCATCGCGGGAATTTTCTCGCTGGCGCTGGTCGTCCCGTATCTCTCGGTGAGTTGCCGTCGTTTGCATGACCGTGGCACATCTGGATGGCTGAACCTGCTTCTAATCGTTCCCTGTGTAAGCCTGGTGGTCTTCGTGTTCTGGCTTCTCGAGGGCACGCCGGGACCCAACGCCTACGGCGAAGGTCCTGCACGCGGATAGGTCACTTACTGTTGGTCAGTGGTCGCCCAGGGGTCGGATCGTTGGTCTGACCCCTGGCGCATTGCTGGCCCTTGGTCTGACTGCTTCGCTGCTGACGGCCACTTGGCATGCACGCAATCCGCAGACCTGTGGCAATATTGACGATCGTTCGTGGACTGATACCACTCAACTCCTGGACTCGAAATCTCCGTCGTCCAAGGTCTTTTGGCGCAACTGGAATCAGCAACTGCGAAACCTCAAGAGGATTCAGAACGCAGGTGTCCACAATCTGCTGTGGGCCTTTGCTCGTTGGCCTGAACCAGGCTCAGGCATCCCAGTTGAGGACCAGTCGGTTTTCCTTGTCGCGGTATGTACCCATGGCGATCAGGATGATGTCGACCAGCGGCCAGATCCAGCCGAAGATTCCGCACGTGAATATCGTGATCGCCAACTGGCCCAGCCCAACGCCAACCTTGCCTACGAAAAAGCTGTGCACGCCCAGGCTGCCAAGGAAGATGGCAAACAGCAGCACGGCCAGCCGCGATTTCGGTGAGACGGGCGAGCCATCGGGTGCGAACAGCAGCACCGCCTTCGTGGGAATTGGCCGAAAGGCTGATGCCCAGTTGCTGCCATCCCAGTACTGCTCTTGATAGGAGCCATCAACTGCGCGGTACCAGCCGGGCGGGGCAGTCTGCGGAACTGGCGCGCCAGCTGAATTGGGATCCCCAGGAGTGCTCATGCTCTGACCTTAAGGTCTTTCATCTTGGTCGAGCCGCAAGACGAGCTGTTGGACCAAGCCATCGGCTGCCAGTTCGATCATGTGCAGGACATTGACAAAGCCCGCGTCCCCTCCGAAGTACGGGTCGGGCACCTCAAATGCCGCGCTTGGCTCTCGCTCCCCTGCCAAGGCTGGATCAAAGGCCCTGAACATCCGGATTTCGGCGGATGAGTCGGCCGCCACTTGCATCTCGAGCAGATCCTCGTAGTTGGCCAGGTCCATGGCCAAGATCAGATCGATCTCAGCAAACCAACTCGCGTCAATTTGTCGAGCCCGGTGATCCAGTGGGTAGTCGTGAGCCGCCAAGGTTGCCAGCGCCCGTGGATCAGCTGGGTGTCCCAGGTGCCAATCGCCGGTGCCAGCTGAGTCCACCAGCACCACATTTTCGAGCCCGGCTCGCGCAATACGGTTGCGCAGAACGGCCTCGGCGATGGGCGAGCGGCAGATATTGCCCAGGCAGACAATGGTGATTCGATACGACACGCAGGCAGCGTAACGACTGTCCGGCGGCAGTCTCGGAACTATCTTTTGTCCACAGGCAGATCAGCCCGAAAATGGAGGATCAATGGGGAAACACCGGCGAAAAAAACTGCTTTGTCCCCAAGTCATCCACAGTCGTGCACCGTGACTCGCCGAACTCCTCAACAAGTTGTGCACAGCCCCATCCACAGGGGAGATAGACACTTGACAGCAGGCTCCATAGGTTTCTCCAGCCCGACTGTCACACCCCCGGCGTAGAACGAGCCCTCAGACGTAAAGGAGGTCGGCAAATGAGTGTTACCGAACTGCCGATCCCGCAGCTCGATCGCACCCCGCCGCAGGATATTGCTGCAGAACAGTCCGTCTTGGGGGCGATGCTGCTAAGCAAGGACGCCATCGCCGATGTTGTCGAAAGCGTCCGCGAAACTGACTTCTATCGGCCGGCGCACCAAAGCGTCTTCGGCACCATCCTTGACCTCTATAGCCGTGGCGAGCCCGCCGATGCCGTAACCGTCTCTGCTGAACTCACTAAGGCCGGTGAGCTCACCCGCATTGGTGGCGCTGCCTATCTGCACACCCTGGTGTCAATGGTCCCCACCGCGGCCAATGCCTCCTACTACGGGCGCATCGTGCGCGAACAGGCAATCCTGCGCCGCTTGGTTGAAGCCGGCACGCGCATTGTCCACATGGGCTATACGGGAACCGGCGATGTCGACGACATGGTTGACCGCGCTCAAGCCGAGGTCTACGAGGTCACCGAGCGTCGCACCAGTGAGGATTACCTCCCGCTCAAAGACATCATGGGCGATGCACTCAACGAGATTGAGGCGATCTCCAACCGGGGCGGCGAGATGGTTGGTGTGCCGACTGGCTTCGCTGATCTTGACTCGCTCACCAACGGCTTGCACGCAGGTCAGCTGATCATCTTGGCCGCTCGACCGGCCATTGGAAAGTCAACATTGGGCCTTGATATCTGCCGTGCCGCCTCGATCAAGCAGGGTCTCACCTCAGTCATCTTCTCCCTTGAAATGAGTCGCAACGAGATTGTGATGCGCTTGCTGTCAGCCGAGGCGCAGGTGCCCCTGCACCACATGCGCGCGGGCACCATGAGCGACAGCGACTGGGGAAAGATGGCAACGAAGATGGGCACGGTCAGTGATGCGCCGCTGTTCATTGACGATTCGCCGAACATGACCTTGATGGAGATCCGCGCCAAGTGCCGACGCTTGAAGCAGCGTCATGATCTGCGTCTGGTTGTTGTGGACTACTTGCAGCTCATGACCAGTGGCAAGCGAGTGGAAAGTCGCCAGCAGGAAGTCTCCGAATTCTCCCGATCTCTCAAGCTGCTCGCCAAGGAGCTTGAAGTTCCGGTCATCGCGATCAGCCAGTTGAACCGTGGTCCAGAACAGCGCACCGACAAGAAGCCGATGCTCGCTGACCTTCGTGAATCCGGCTCGCTGGAGCAGGACGCAGACATGGTGATACTGCTCAGTCGCGAGGACGCCTACGAGCGCGAATCACCGCGAGCGGGTGAAGCCGACTTCATTATCGCCAAGCACAGAAATGGTCCAACCGGAACAGTGACAGTTGCCTTCCAGGGGCATTACTCACGATTCGTCGACATGGCGCAGACCTGATCCTGCACAGTTCGCCCTGTGAGTGATCCCGATTTCAGCATCGCAGCGGTGACGCGTGCCTGCGCCGCCTTGCCTCCTCCGTTGCCTCCGCAGTACTACTTCTGGAATCCGCCTGAGATCAAGCCGTCATCAATGGTGGTGCCGATTATCGAAGTCGATCACGAGGCCTCGCTGATCCTCACCAAACGCGCACTGCAAATGCGCAATCACGCGGGGGACTGGGTCTTTCCAGGCGGCCGCATTGATCCCGTAATTGATGCTGATGCTCGCGCTGGGGCTCTTCGCGAACTCCAAGAAGAGCTCGGGCCGGATAGTTCGCATGTCACGCTCATTGGCGCTCTTGATTCACGCGGCCCGATCCTGACCGGTCATGTGATCGAAGTGTTTGTCGGCTTGATCGATGCCCTTGCACTGATCAAGCCCGATCCATATGAAGTGTCCGATATCGCAGTGGTGCCGCTTCGAGAATTCGCATCCGAGGAGAGTCACTTCACTTCTGAACAACTACCCGGTGGCGATAGCGGCGCTTCGTTGATACCGCGTCGGCGCCCAGGCCCAATCGAGATGCACTTCTTCAACTTCGGTGACGATCAACTCGTCTGGGGAACGCAAGGCGAGATCATCTGGGATTTGCTCGCATGCGTCCTTGGCGATCGACCAACCATTGCGCAACTTCGATCCTGACATCTCGCTAGGCTGGCGCACTTCCGGCAGAGGAGAGCACACGTGAGCCGCTGGGCCATTCGTCATCCTGTTTTCGCACTCGTGGTCTGGTTCGGTCTGCTGATCGCGCTTGTGGGTGGCGCAGCTGCCTTGGGCGATAAGTACAACAACAGTTTCGCCCTTCCGGGTGCTCAATCCACGCGAGCTCAACAGTTGCTCGAGACATTGCCAGCGGGCAATACCCAGACTTCGAGCTTTCAGGTGGTCTGGTCGCCAACCGCAGGCCAGGCGACAGATGCTGCTGTGAAGGCTGAGATTGATCCGCTGCTCAAGAAGCTCAGCGAGCAATCCTCGGTTACCTGTGTTGTGGGCCCATACCAAGAGAACTTCGGACGCGATTGCCCCAAGCCGGCACCAGCGAATGTCACTGCTGCTCTCACGACCGCGGCGAACGAGAAGATCGCAAAGTCCTTGGGCGTCACTTCGGCCGAGCTCACGAAACTTATGAAGGCCCTGCCTGCGATCTATCCACTGGCCAAGGCCAATGGAGCAGATCTTGCGAACATCGCCACCGTGTTGGCCTGGCTCTCGCACGCGAACGAAAAAGACTGGGCAGCAATCGCCAAGAAGATCCCCAAGGATGTCGCCAAATTGCACAGCGCTGTTGATGCCGGCACGGCGAAGTTCAAGGAGTACACGGCAGCAGCGCAGGCTGCAGCCGATGCAACGAGCCCAGTTTCCAAGGATGAAACCGTCGCGTATGCAACCGTGAATGTGGACGACCCCGCGCTCAGCGCAATAGATGCCACGCGCATCTCCAACATGATCAAGGACGCCAACTCCTCAACACTGATTATCGGAGCAAATGGTCAGGCCTTGGCTGCTGCAGGTGGTGGAGCAGATTCAAGCGAAGCGGTCGGGCTGCTTGTCGCCATCATCATCTTGCTGATCGCATTTGGATCACTCGTCGCAGCGGGGCTTCCGATCATCGTTGCGATCACCGGCCTTGTTGGCGGGCAACTCCTGATCATCATGGTCAGCAACTTCATGGATGTTGCTTCATTCGCACCCACTCTTGCGGCCATGATCGGCCTGGGCGTTGGCATCGACTACTCGCTGTTCATCATGAATCGATATCGACAAGGCCTGGCTGATCTTGCTCCCAAGGATGCTGCGCTTCGTGCGGTGAATACCGCTGGGCGTGCTGTCTTGTTCGCCGGCTGCACAGTGATTGTTGCCTTGCTTGGCATGTTCGTTCTGGACATCAACTTCTTCAACGGTCTTTCGATGGCAGCCGCAGTAACGGTCTTGATGGTGATGCTCTCGGCATTGGTGATGCTGCCGGCATTGCTTTCGCTGCTCGGCGCCAAGGCACTGGCAATCAAGATGCCTTGGGCTCGCCATCACAAGGAGATCGACCCTGACGACAGCAAGTGGTCGTCCTTCGGTCTGCTGCTGCAGAAGATGCCAGTCATCCCTGTGGTGTTGTCGATAGTCGTGATTGGTGCCTTGGCGTCGCCAGCCTTGACGATGGAACTTGGATTCCCTGACAACGGAACTCAAGCCCCAGGCACTCCACTACGCAATGGCTTTGACCTGCTCACTAAGGGTTATGGCCCAGGTGTTGCCGGACCATTCTTTGTTGCAGTTGAGCTCAAGCATCCGCATGACATGGACGAACTGGCGACCGTGGTCAAGGCATTGGAAGACACCGAGGGAGTTTCCAGCACCCTGCCGAATTCCAAGATGCTGATCCTGCTCGACGGCAGCAAGACGGCCTTTGACCCCAAAGGAACTTTGACATCTGTTCTGGTGCAGCCAACGACGTCACCGCAGGACGAAGCAACAGCTGACACTCTCACTCGGATTCGCGAAGTCACGGCTCCCGCGGTTGCTTCCAGCGCGACTCTTTTTGTCGGTGGAACTCAGGCAATCTCCACCGACTTCACCGTGCAGTTGCAGGAGAAGCTGCCCATCTTCCTGCTGCTCGTTGTCGGACTTGGCTTCCTTGCTCTGATGATGCTCTTCCACTCACTCGTGATTCCGTTGACCGCGGCAGTCACGAGTCTGATGAGCTTTGCCGGCGCATTGGGCATCACCGTTGCCGTCTTCCAGCATGGCACCTTGGCTTCAGTGCTTGGTGTCACCGGAACTGGGCCGATCCTTCCCTTCCTGCCGATCATGGTGTTCGCGATCCTGTTCGGCCTGTCGATGGACTATCAGGTCTTCCTCGTCACTCGCATGCAGGAGGAGTGGCATAAGTCAGGAGACAACCGAATCGCAGTCCGCCGGGGCTTGGCCGGCTCGGGCAAGGTGGTGGTGATTGCTGCAACCATCATGACCAGCGTCTTCTTGTCCTTCGTCCCCACACCGAACGACACCATCAAACTCTTTGGAGTGGCGTTGGCCTCGGCCGTGATCCTCGATGCTTTCGTGGTGCGCCTGATCCTGGTTCCATCGTTGATGACCATGCTCGGCAAGGCCAACTGGTGGCTGCCGAAGTGGTTGAACAAAGTTCTGCCAAAGATCACCCTGGACTGAATTCTGTGCGGTCAATGATTTCAGCTTGAACCGGCTGCTGTCCTGCGACGGCCCGTTCATCATTTCCACGGCACCCCTCGCGAGCCTCAAGTAAGGTCCATGAATATGGCCGAACAAGATTTTCAGACCCTGCTTGGCGTCGCTCCTCTTGGTGAGTTTCTCTTCAGTTCAACGCCGATCGGCGATGGGGGACATCTTTTCGGAGGCCATTCCCTTGGACTTGCGCTGAGCGCTGCAAGCGCCACCGTGAATCCCGAGCTTTGGCCGCAATCCATCCATGCGAACTTCATTGACGCCGGTACCGCGGGCGCCGAGATGCGGCTGCACGTTGAGTCCCTGCGCGACAGCAGAGCCTTTGCAGTCCGTCAGGTCACTGTTACTCAGGGCGAATCGACTCCGCTGCTGATGCAAGCCTCGTTCCATGCGGGCGAGCAAGGACCAGATTGGCACTCCGATGAGCCATTCGAGTTTCCAGCTCCCGAGGACCTTGAGTCGGACACGACCTATCTGTTCAACATGGATCCGATGGACGTGCGACCAATCAACGGGCCAACGCTACGCGGCGAGGGCCACATGGTGCCGCTCGTTCATCCATTCTGGGTGCGTCCACGTGTGCAGTTGCCAGATGATCGGATGGCCCATGCTGCGGTCGTCGCGTTCATTTCGGATTACATGGTGGTCGGGACTGCTCAAGCTCCATTGGTGAGGGTTCCCGCTGGTAGCAGAGTGGTCACGATGGAACACGGGCTCTGGTTTCTGCGCCCCTTTGACGCCAATGACTGGCTGCTCTTCACGGCCGAGCCCTTATCGGTGTATCACGGCCGGGGTTTGAGCCGGGGAAATGTGTTCAATCGACAAGGCCTTTTGGTGGCCACTTTCGTACAAGAAGTACTGACCCGCTTGCCTCGCGCTTAGGTGCGAACGTGTCGACTGAGTCCACCTTCCTCCCCTATGGTCGTACTCATTCGCAGAGCCGGGGGATGTCATGGCTGAACTGATCAATCGAAGTCGACGTACTCTGATCGCTACGTGCGCGGCGATGGCCCTCATCGGAGCCGGCCTGTTTATCCCCGTCTCCTCCGCGTCAGCGGCGGGTGCCCTCAGCCCCAGACTGGGAGCGGCGGTCGCTGGCATCACCACCAAAGTGACCGTTCTTGGAAGCGGATTCACTCCGACTTCACAACTTGGCTTTGTCTCGTGCTCCTTGGCCGGTGCGCCTACCCCGATGACCAGTTTTGTGTCGAGTTCTCGGCTCATCGCGATGGTGCCGAGCTTTGCTGATGGCGCCTCCTGCACCGCGCAGGTAGCTACGGGCGGGGCCCGGACGACTGTCGGCTCCTACGGTTGGACGGCAAAGAATGTCGCGTTTGTAACAACCACGGGAATCGCTCCCTCCATCCTTCCCAAGGAGGGCGGCGGCTTCTTTCTGTTCACAGCCTCGGTGGCCAATCCAACAGCTGGTGTTGGTGACACCACTTTGACTGGTCTCACATCCGTCAGCCTCAATTGCCCGGCGAGCGGTCCCGGTGGCGGCACGGTGACGATTTCAGCCACGGCACAGGTGAAGCCAAACGGTTTGCAGATGAGCGTCACTCCAGGGTCATTCTCCACAGCGGCATCGGGTGCCTGCCCGGTGTCGGTGACTCTGGCTTCTGGAAACGTGATCACCACTGCAACACCGAACGCGCCCGGCGTGTGGGAACAGCCCAATGTTCCGGCCATCACGTTGAGCACGTATCACGGAGCCGAGAACCAGACCGTCGGTTCGCTGCAGAAGATCACCGTCTCGGCCACCAGTTCATTGGCTGGCGCCACGGGCGTCTCCTTCAACTATTGCCCAGCCAGCAATCCTCAAGGCACCTACCCGGCGGCCTTGGTCCAGCCCGCGGCCGATCCCACGCAGTTGTCGGTGACCGTTCCAGCGGGGGTTCCGACTGGCGCGTGCGCGGTGGTCATCGGCATGCCTCCTACGGGCAGCCGGCCCGCCGGCTACACAGTGGCAAGCGTGCCGGCCGCGGTGCCGAGTGTGCCCCCCACGTCGGGCTTCACCTTCGATCCTCCGTATCAGGGACCGATCACGGTCACCATCGCGAATCCGTACACCTCGGGCCTTGCGAACACCGGGGTTGCCGATTCCTCCCTCTACGTGTCGGTGCTGGGGGATCCCACCGGTGGTGGGGACGTGACGACTGTGAAGACGGGGACTTCGGCGAATCTCTTCGCCGGATTCACGGCAGCGAAGCTGGTCTCGGCCCCGTTCACTTCCATGTCTGGCTATGACAGCGTCAAGCACACGGCGACGCTCACGCTGACCCCGCCGGTGAAGAGTGGAAATCTCTACCTGTCGAACCAGAGTCTGACCGGATCTGCGCCCGACCCGACGGCGTCAACTGCTCGGTACGGCTTCGTCGAGTTCACTTATAACGCCAGTGGTCTGGACGTCGATCTCACACTGATCGATCAGATCGGCTTCACGTTGAGCTCAACCCTGCTGGATAAGAACTCCGCGGTGATCCCTGGGACTTACCGTGACACCGGTTGCCTGGTTGACATTGTCAACGCGTTCTCAAACACCGGTGTCAAGCTCGATGCCACTACGGCGAGCACTCCTGGCGTGATGCGCTACAGCACAAGTACCCCGCAAGCCACCCCCGCCCCCGGTGCCTGGACTTGGTCGCAGCTGGCCGGAAATGGCACCTGGGCAGGGATAGTCGGAGCTTCGAAACTCCCCGGCCGGTATCCCAAGGTTGACGTGTACGTGAACTCGGTCAAGGGTCCGTTGACGGTCCGCGATCAACTCGGTGACCCTCTCTATGGTGGCCAGTTCAACTACTCGGCAGAGTTGTCCGGCGGTGTATGGACACTGACAGGGACAGTTGCCGATGGCACCAAGCTGGGTCCCAAGCTGCAGATCGAGCAGGCAGGGGTGTCCGCACAGGGTTCGCACGGTGGCACAGGCTTCGGTGTGTACGGGCAGAACGGCCCCTTCCTCGCCTACGAGCCTGCGAAAGGCAGCACCCCTGGGTCGCCGAGCTATGGGCCTGCACTGAGTTGGGCTGCCGATGGCGGTGTGACCGCTGATTGGAGCAATGCAGTAAAGACCATCTACCGTGACTTCATCGCCGCCTTCGCCTACGGGTACTGGAACACCACGGAATTCCCATCGTCAACAGATACCGGTGCGAGTGGGCAGAACTTCACGCGCAATCCCCTGGATTCCGCCTATGCAAATGCTCAAGGCAACTACGGACCCCCGGCCCAGCCGGCGCAGTACGCCTGGAACGTCTATGACGAGGTCATCCGCTCGCATTCGAATATCGATGGTGGCGGGTCGCCAAAGCCCTCGGGCGCCTATGGCATGGCCTACTCGGACACCTTCGTGCCGTCAGACCTGTCGCCCAATCAGTCCCAGGAGTTTGCCTACAGCTGGAACCTGACCCTGGGTGATCCGGCGACGTGCAAGGATCCGCGATCCTCACTCCTGCCCCAGCGCCAGCAATTGCATCTGCCCGTTGACGCGGAGGTCGTGCCTGTGAAAGCCGGCAGTCTGGCGAGTTCGGGGCGGCAGTTCGTGGAGTACACCGCGAGTGGCTTCAGCGGCCCGGTCACCTTCACCCTGGCCCGCCCCGACGGTTCGCCGGTAAAACTCCCAGCTGGCCTGACCTTCCACCGCTCTACCGGAATGATCTCCGGTTCCGCGAAAGTCAATGCGGCCGCGCAGAACTATGAAGTCACCGCCTCGGATGGGAGATCGTCGGCGAGCGCACTGCTGAATCTGGGAGTCGGCACTGCGACGCTCACTCCAACTGCGCAGACCATCGTCAGTCATCTAGGCGTGTCACTGACTGCGTCAGCGAAGCTGACTGCCAGTGGCTTCCCGTCGGAGCCGTCGTATGCGATTGCGCCTGCCCTGCCGGCAGGATTGCGGCTAGATGAGCGGACCGGCGTGGTCTCCGGGACGCCGACGCAGACCCGCCCGGTGCGCGGCTATGCCATCACAGCGACTTCGGGACAGGTGCAGGCTCAAGCATCCTTGAGTTTGGAAATCCTGCCTGCGTGGTCGATCAGTCCGATACAGCAGACCGTGGTCGGGCAAGTAGGCGTTCCCATCACACCTTCAGCGGTCTTTGCGGTTGTGGGCTTCGCGACCAGCCCGGTGTACTCGATCGCGCCGGCGCTGCCCTCTGGGCTGACCTTGAATTCGAGCACGGGAGTCATCTCCGGTACTGCGAGTCAAGCCGCCGCGACGCTGAACTACCGCATCACTTCACGGGGCACCACTGGCTCGGCCGCAGCCACCGTGACCTTGACGGTGAACCCCGTGGTTCATGGCATCACTCCGCCGACGCAGACACTCACGGGAACGCGAGGGATTTACCAGTCCTCAGTCCCGTTGCGAGCCACCGGCTTTTCAGGGGCGTTGATCTATGCTCTGTCTCCCCCAGCTGTGCCAGCCGGGATGTGGTTCAACTCGGCCACCGGTGTGATGTCGGGAACCCCGACCCAGAACTGGAACACCCGGTACACCGTCACTGGCAGCGATGGCATCAATTCCAATGCCGTGACGATCAGCGTGGTGATCGCTCCTTCAGTTGGGCCTGCCCCGAGCCCTCAGCCGACGCCCAAGCCGAGTGTCAACCCGACTCCGGTCTGCCCGCCGGGATCATTCTGGATCGCGAGCATTGGGAAGTGCGTGACAATCAATTGAGTAGCGCGGCGCCGATGACTGGTGCCGTGGGGGCTTGTGATGGGTAAGGTCACGCAGATGCGCACCTTTCTGCTCATCCATGGCGCATGGCATGGTGGATGGTGCTGGAAGCCACTGACGCAATTGCTTGAGGCGGCTGGCTACGCCTCAGAAATTGTCGAACTTCCCGGAGACCAGCCCGGCAGATTCATTGGTGATGATGCGGCCATCGCATTCGAGGCCATCAACGGCATTGAAGGCGATGTCATCGTGGTCGGCCATTCCCTCGGCGGGCTGGTGGCGCCCTTTGTCGCCTCGCACCCTCGATCGTGCGGGCTGGTCATGCTTGCAGCGCTCTTGCCGGAGTTTGATGTCAGTGCAGCCGAGCAGCGCGAACGGCATCCTGAGATCTACACCGAGGCTTATCGCAGCGCTGAGTTGATTCGCCATGAGGATGGCAGCACGGAAGTCCCTCCCCACATTGGCATCGACCTCATGTTCAACACCTGCTCACCGGACATGGCCGAACTCGCAGCGAGCCGCCTACGCCGTCAGTACTGGGAGACCTTCGGCGAGCCTTCTCCTGTGTGGGCTTGGCCCGATGTTCCGACCTTGATTGTTGGGTGCTCTGAAGATCGACTCACCGCGTGTGAGCCAATGCGCGCGGCGGCGGAGAAGTTGCAGGGCGCGGAGTACCTGGAGCTGGATTGCGACCACACTCCGATGCTGTCTGCTCCAGAATCTCTGGCGGATTTGCTCATAACCTTCGCGGATCGCGCTGACTTGCTCTAATTTCGCTGCAGCACCCGCTACCTGAGTTCAACAGACTGGAGCAGCCATGGCTGACTACAAGTACGTGACCTACGAGACTTTTGATGATGGTCGAATCGCGCGCATCATGCTGAATCGGCTCAAGACCCGCAACGCGCAGAATCGTGGACTGCTCGTTGAACTAGATGACGCCTTCTTGAAGGCGGAGGCCGATGACCAGGTGCGCGTTGTCATCCTTGGTGGAGTTGGCCCGCTGTTCTCCTCGGGCCACGATCTCGGCTCTGAGGACGCAATTGCCGAACGCACACCCGGCCCTGACCAGCACCCCAGCTTGCAGATCAATGGCGGCACCCGCGTTGGTGCTGAGAATCGGATGCTGCAGGAATGGCACTACTTCTTCCAGAACACCCTGCGCTGGCGCAACCTTCGCAAGATCACCATTGCTCAGGTGCAAGGCACGACTTTCGCAGCTGGCCTCATGCTCGTGTGGGCCTGCGATCTGATCGTGGCCGCTGATGACGCGAAGTTCGCCGACGTTGTCGGCGCTCGTCTGGGCATGTGTGGCGTCGAGTACTTCGGACATCCGTGGGAGTTCGGCCCGCGTCGTGCCAAGGAATTGTTACTCACGGGTGACTCTGTTGACGCCAAGGAAGCCTTTGATCTTGGCATGGTCAGCAAGATCTTCCCGCGCGGAGAACTTGAGGATTCGACTTTGGCCTACGCCCGTCGCATCGCCGAGCTGCCGACCATGGCTGCACTGCTGATCAAGGAGTCGGTCAATCAGACGGTCGACAACATGGGCTTCTACAACTCACTTCAAGCGTGCTTCACCTTGCACCAGTTGAATCACTCGCACTGGGCCGAGATCCACGACGGTTACCCCGCTGGGCTGCCAGAAGATGGAACACCGGATTGGCGTTCAGCGCCAAAGGTGATGCCGCGCCAGGTTGATGTGGCTAACCCACACACTCTTGTTGAAGTGCAGGCTTAGTTACGCGTAATGCACGGTGGCCTTCGCCCTAGGCGAAGGCCACCGTTGCATCGATCAGAGTTCGGCGTTGGTGAGCCTGTTGAACCTTGGCCTCCAGCATGAGCATCTGCTTCATCCAGTAATCGGCTGCTTCGTCGCCCCGCCCTTCGGCTACCAGATTCATAGCCTTGATGATGGTCTTCTTCCAGTTCGGATTGCCGGAGCTGTCGTCTTCTTGAACCATTGCATCCAAGAGTTCATGCCGGACGACTTCTGTCAGCGTGCCGTAGAGCAGTTGCAGGGTCTTATTGCCCGCCAAATTGAACAGTTCGAGATAGAAGCGTGACCAGATGTCCATTCGCTGGCGAGCATCGATGCCTGGGACGAGTTCATCGATGATGAGCATCAGCGATTGGGCGGCCTCTTCGCGATTCTCGCGCCTGGCGAGCAGGCGTAGGGCGAGCGGCTCGAACATGGAGCGAGCTTCGAAGACATCGCTCAGCATGACCTCGTCGAACTGCATGAGCAGACCGAGATAACGAGCCGCCACAGACACATCGGGACGCGTTGCCCGGGCGCCGCCGCGGGAACCTCGACGAACCGTGATGAGCTTCTCTGATTCCAGAATCCGGAAGGCCTCGCGCAATGAAGGGCGGGAGACACCGAAGTGCACCATGAGCTCGGCTTCGCTTGGCAAGGCTGCGCCTTCGGCGATCTCTCCGCGCACGATTTGATTGCGAATCGCCTGGGCCACGACCTCAGCGGTCTTTGGCACATGCACAGGTTCGGCAGGGCTCAGCGGTGGCGCGGGAGTGGTCATCCCTGGGCTCCTGTTCTTCCGGCCTGACGCCAGATCGGCGAATAGTACGCCTCATTACCCTTGTTATATCTGAATGGGCTGATCTTTCCAGTAGCCACGCTAATAACACAATAAGATAACTATTCTGCCTGCTGCAGCGTCCGAATTGCTGCCAGTGATCACAGCGTGAGGGAGATCGACAAGATGCTATTCATCGGTGGCGAGTGGACTGAAAGTTCCACGGGGACATTCTTTGATTCCACAGATCCGGCAACCGGTGAGGTTCTTGGCCAGGCCGCCGACGGCACCGCTGCGGACATGAAGCGGGCAATTGCCGCTGCGCAAGAGGCCTTCCCAGCGTGGGCCGCCAAGACGGCCTACGAGCGCGCGGCCATCCTCATGAAGGCCTTCGCGTTGATGAATGCCAAGCGAGATGAGCTCGCTACCTTGATGACCAAGGAGCAGGGCAAGCCGATCCGGATGGCCCGCACCGAAGTGGGCTATGCCGCCGACTTCCTGTCATGGTTTGCCGAAGAAGCCAAGCGGGTCTATGGGCACACCATTCCCTCCTCGCGTGCAGATCACCGTTTCATGGTGTTACAGCAGCCAGTGGGGGTCGCGGCAGCCATCACCCCTTGGAACTACCCGATCTCGATGCTGACCCGCAAGATCGGACCAGCGCTGGCCGCTGGTTGCACCATCGTGGTGAAGCCAGCTGAGCAAACTCCATTGTGTGCAATTGCCACGATTAAGATTCTTGAAGAGGCTGGCGTGCCTGCCGGTGTGGTCAATCTCGTGACGACAAATGATCCGGTCAGCGTTGGCGAAGAGATCCTCACCAATCCTGCTGTGCGCAAGATCAGCTTCACCGGGTCAACCGAGGTTGGCAAGCTCATTGCTTCGAAAGCTGCAGCGACGATGAAGCGAGTGTCCATGGAGCTCGGCGGGCACGCTCCGTTCATCGTGTTCGCGGATGCTGATCCTGTCAATGCGGCCAAGGGCGCGGCAGCGCTGAAGTCACTGAATACCGGACAGGCATGCATCTCGCAGAACCGCTTGTTCGTGCACAAGTCGATAGCAGCTGAATTCACCAAGGTGCTCACCGAGCGCATGGCGTCATTTCCCGCGGGCCACGGTCTTGATGACAAGGTCACTGTTGGCCCCCTGATCGATCAGCATGCTCTGGACAAGATGCAGCGCCAGGTCGACGACGCAGTGGCCAAGGGGGCCACTGTTGCTACCGGCGGAAAGCGGCTTACTGAAAACGGCTTGGATAAAGGCCTTTTCTGGGCACCAACAGTGCTGACCAATGTCACCGAAGACATGTTGATCTATCGCGAAGAGACCTTCGGACCGATGGTTCCTGTCATCGAGTTTGATGACGATGATGATGTCGTGGCGATGGCCAATGACACGCCCTACGGCTTGGCTGCTTACGTGTACACACCGAATTTGAGCAAGGCTTGGAGGACGGCCGAGGCATTGAACTTCGGAATGATCGGAGTCAACGACATCAATCCCACGTCTGCCGCGGTGCCCTTCGGCGGCATGAAGGAAAGCGGTCTTGGTCGCGAGGGGGCCCGTGAGGGCATCTTGGAGTATCTCGATTCGAAGGTGCTCGGTATCGCTCTGTGACCTCAGCTGCACTTGCACAGATCACTGTCACCGGTGTCGTGCAGAAAGAGGCTTGGCTACGACGCGAGATGCCGCCAGTTGAACTCGTGCGTCCCGGGCTGTGGTCGATCCCCGTCATCTTCCCGAACAACCCTTTGCGCTACGTCAATGTGTACGTCATTGAGGTGCCCAAGGGCGTCGTGCTCGTCGACGCGGGTTGGCCAGTCGACGAGGCCTGGGCAAACCTGAATGACGGACTCACGGGCATCGGCTACGACATCACTGATGTCCAAGGCGTCCTCGTCACGCATAACCATGCTGATCACCTTGGGTTAGCCGGTCGCATCCGGGACGCCTCGGGTGCTTGGGTCGCCATGCACCGACTGGATGCTCAGGACATCAGCGAACAGGTCGATCCGGCCAAGATGCAGATGCGCGGCGAGGGCTGGCTGATCAAGGCTGGGGTCGAGGTCCCCGATATGCCGTCACTCATTATTGATGCTGGCCAGTTCGTCGACTTCGGCCGGCCGCCGCAGGCAGATCGACTCATCGAGGATGGTGAACGGCCATTGCCGGGCGCTCCGGCCATCCGCGCTCTGTGGACTCCAGGTCACTCACCGGGCCACCTGTGCTTCATCGATGATGAGCGCAATCTCCTGATGAGCGGTGACCACTTGCTCCCGCGCATCTCGCCCCATATCTCCGTGCATCCAGGAGAGATGGGTGACCCGCTAGGCACCTATCTGAACACCTTGAACTCATTGCGAGGGCTGAACGAGTTGGAGGTGCTCCCAGCTCATGAATATCGCTTCTCTGGAGTTGATGCCCGAGTCCAGCAGATGAATGAGCATCATGAATCCCGCTTGACCGAGGTGCTCGAAGCTATTGCCGAGAAGCCTGGGAGCACGACCTTCGAGATCTCCTCGCACCTGACTTGGTCGCATGGCTGGGAGAACACCCAGGGAATGCTGCGACGCGCAGCAATGGGCGAGACCCTTGCGCACATCGTGCATCTGGTCAGTCGCGGCCTGATCTTCAATGACCAGATCGATGGTCGCCTTTATGAGGGGCAGATGGTCCGCACGGATGCCTGGTTCGCCACCGCCAGCTAGACCAGGTGCGAGTCGAACCAGGCGACAGCCAGCTTCCACGCTGCATCAGACGACTCCTGGTGGAACACGGCTGGACGGTCGGGGCAGTGGAAGCCATGATCGGCGTCGGCGAAGCGCACAATCTCGAGTTCGGTCGCAACCTTGCCGCCCGCAATGCGCAGCTCCTCAAGATCGGCGACAGGGATCCCGCGATCCAGATCACCGAAGAGCCCGAGCCATGGGGTCTGCAGTTTGGGCACCTCGTCAATGAAGGATTCGTATCCCATCCGGGGGGCCGCAATCCCGCCGCCATAGAAGGTGACGGCAGCACCCAAGGGGAGTCGCACTGCGGAGTGATACGAGACCGTGCCACCCATGCAGAAGCCGACGATGCCGATCTGGTTCAGGAGCAGTCCCTCGGATACAAGGTAGTTCGCTGCGTCATCGACATCCTCAGCTGCGCCTGCAGGCGTCACACTCTGCATGACCTCGATCGCTGTAGGGATGTCGTCGTACGCCACGATGACGTTCTCTCCTTTTCGATGGAACAAGTCCGGCGCAACAGCGAGGTAGCCGGCGTCGGCCAGGCGCTGGCACACGTCGACGATGTGGTCGGTGACGCCGAAGGCCTCCATGATGACGATGACGCCACCCTTGGGGGTGCCTTCTGGCTTGCGGATGGTCAGCGGTGCAGTCAAGGGGAGCTCCTTCTTCACGGATTGACAGTTGGCATGGCATTTGCGGCGTAGCGGCCACCGGCTGCAGCACCATACGGCGCAATGGCGTCGATTGCAGCCAGTTCATCCGCCGTGAGTTGGATTGTGGCGGCAGCGACGTTTTCATCGAGGTACTTGCGACGCTTGGTGCCAGGAATCGGCACTACATCGGAGCCTTGTGACTGCACCCAGGCGAGGGCGAACTGCGCTGGGGTGACTCCACGAGCCGCGGCGAGCGCACTGAGTTGCTCGACCAGCTTGAGGTTGGCTTGCATCTCCTCGCCTTGGAATCGGGGATTGCTGCGGCGCCAGTCACTGTCAACGAGCTCATCGGTGCTTTGGATGGTGCCGGTCAGGAGTCCTCGACCCAGTGGTGAGTAGGGCACCATCCCGATGCCCAGTTCGCGCGCGGTTGCGAGAAGTTCATTGTTCTCGATGTCGCGCGTGAAGAGCGACCATTCATATTGGCCCGCTGTCATGGGATGAACAGCGTGTGCTCTCCGCATGACATCCGGCGTTGCTTCGCTGATGCCGAGGTAGCGCACCTTGCCAGCCGCGACGAGCTCGGCCAATGCACCCCAGGTCTCTTCGATTGGCACGCGGCGATCGACTCGGTGGTAGTAGTACAGGTCGATCGTGTCGATGCCAAGACGCTTCAGACTGGCGTCACAGCTCTGGCGCACATACGCCGGATCTCCAGTGATCGTCATCTTGCCGTCGACCAGGTGATTGGCGAACTTCGTTGCCAGCGTCACTTCCGAACGATGAGTTTTCAGCACTTCGCCGATGAGTTCTTCATTGTGATGCGGGCCGTAGACGTCCGCGGTGTCCCAGAAGGTCACGCCAAGTTCGAGTGCGCGCAGCAAGGTGGCCGTTGACTCCTCGTTGTCGCGAGTGCCGTAGACGAAGCTCATGCCCATGCAGCCAAGGCCTTGAGCGGATACCTCGAGTGCTGCACTGCCAGAGCCAAGGGTGCGCGTGGGAAGTGACATGCGGTCCTTTCGAGATCAGCGAGGTGCCATGCGGATGGAGCCATCCAGGCGAATGGTCTCGCCGTTGAGCATCGGGTTGTCGATGATGTGCTCCACCAATGCCGCGTACTCCGACGGCTTGCCCAGACGGCTGGGATGGGGCACCTGGTCGCCAAGCGACTTGCGTGCTTCTTCGGGAAGCCCTGCGAGCATCGGCGTCTCGAAGGTTCCCGGAGCAATGGTCATTACGCGAATGAGGAACTGCGCGAGATCTCGAGCCAGCGGCAGAGTCATCCCGGCCACCCCAGCCTTCGATGCGGCGTATGCAGCCTGGCCGACTTGACCATCGAAGGCAGCAACGGAAGCCGTGTTGATGATGACGCCTCGTTCTTCGCCTTCGGGCTCGATCTTGACCATGCGCTCGGTGGCCAGGCGGACCATATTGAAGGTGCCGATCAGATTGATCGATACCACTCGTTCGAAATCCTCAAGTGGAGTCGCAGCGCCTTTGCGCAGCACGCGATTCGGCGTGGCGATTCCAGCGCAGTTCACGAGCAGTCGTAATGGTCCCATCAATTCGGCAGCATCCAGAGCCGCTGCCACTTGTGCCTCGTCACGCACATCTGCAGCAACGAAGGTTGCGGTGGAGCCAATTGCGAGTGCCTCGGCTGCGCCGGCGGATGAGGGCAGGTCGATCAACACGACATTGGCACCGCGGCCGCTGAGCATCTTCGCTGTGGCCAGCCCAAGTCCTGAACCCGCACCGGTGACGCAGGCGCTAATGCCTTGGATTTGCATACTTATAGTTCCTATTCTTCTGTCGGCCCAAGTTCGGCCCGGTCCGCGGCTTTTGATGGGATACTGGGGCACCTTAGCCGCGCGAACACAGGCACGTCATGTTGATGACCAAACCAGCCGACGCATTCTGCAGGCTCAAACTGGAGGCAAGTAGATGACCAGCACGTACTTCAATTCGAACGCGATTGACCTCGCGATGCTCATCATCCGCTTGGCAATTGGTCCCATGATCATCGCCCACGGGTACAACAAGATTTTTGGTGCGGGCGGCTTGACCGGCACGGCAAACTGGTTTGAGGGCTTGGGTCTGAAGCCAGGCTGGGTGCATGCGCGGGTCGCGGCGTTCACCGAGATCTCTGTTGGTATCGCCATCACCATTGGCTTGCTCACCAGCTTCGCTGCCGCAGGAATCATCGGCCTGATGGTCGTTGCCATGTTCACTGACCACCGCGGTAAGGGCTACTTCGTATTCAAGGGCGGCATGGAGTACGTGCTCTTCGTCGCGATGACAGCAGCAGCCCTGGCTTCGGCCGGACCAGGCAAATGGTCAATTGACCACGCGCTTGGTCTGGGCTGGTTCGGCGTGCGCTGGGCCGTGGGTGCCGTCGTGCTCGGTGTTGGCGCCGCGCTGCTCATGCTCGCAGCTTCGTACCGACCGGTGAAGAAGTAGCTAGTTCACGAACCAGGATTCAACAATGGCAGTGTCCGCCCCAAGGGCGCGCGCGGGTGACTTTGCCTTTCGCGCCCTTGGCATTTCTATAGATCGCACGCCGAACTCTGTCTCGACACGCCATCTGCCGTCGGCGAAGTACGGATCGTGATCAGGCTCTAGACCTGCCGTGGCCGCCGCGACATCCGCTAATGCAATGTCGATGAGATGCGTGCCACCGCGCAAGGCCAATGCCGCTGCCGCAACAGCAGCGTGAATACCGGTCAATGGATCAGCAAGTGCATCGGCTACCGGCACTGGCGTGCCGTCGATCCAGCGAACCAGCCCCGCGGCCATAGCAGTGTCGTCACCGAAGCCCACCCAATCCGCTTGCGGGCCGCTCGAGCCGTATGCGCTCAATTGGACCCACACGCCATGCTCTCGACTGGCAAGAAAGCGTTGTGGATCAAGCTCAATGGACGCGAGCCCACGAGGTCGCGCTGACGTGATCACGATGTCGGCGGTGTCCACCAAAGCGTGGAGGAGATCCAGGGAGTTCGGCTCGAAGGTGACCGATGGCTGGCCGGAGTGCAGGAGATCGTCGAAGAGGGGAAGACCTTGTCGGCCGCCGTCTGGACGACTCGCACTTTCCACGCGCATCACTCGAGCTCCGGCAAGTCCCAGCAGATTTCCGCACAAGGGCCCGGCCCACAATGTTGAAAGATCCAGAACGCGCATGTCTCGCAGCGAGCAATGGCGGGGGGATTCCGTGGAGCGGATGCGCATCAACTCGCGCGAATTGACCTCTCCCACGACAGCGGCTGGCAGTCCAAGCAGCCGGCAACGTTCGACAATCTCACCAGCCGTTCGCGCAGCCGCCCACTCATCAACAGCAGCCCAGTCGTTTGCGCTTGCATCTTCGACCAGGGCCGGAAGTATTTCGAAGTCCTCAGCCCGCGCTAGTGAGAGCGCGAGGTAGGCGTCTGCAGCGTGTACCGCGCGACAGTGATTCCCCAATGACCATGGTGCATTGGCTGCCCATTGAGATATCGCGGCGCGTTCGGCAAGCAGCATCTCCCCTTGAATGCCCAGCGGTCCCACAAGCGCATCAAGTGCCAGCAGCCCACCTTGCGCTGCCGTTGCTCCAAAACCTGTTGGTAGCAAAGGGCGTTCGGGATAGCCCGTGATAGCGACCGCACCACTGCGAGCCCAATCTGCGATCGGTGCGCTCTCGCTCGCGCTTGCAATCGTCCTGTCGACTTCGAGAAGTTGGAGCAGCGACCGCGACCACTCTTGCGCACTAATCGATGGCGAGGATGTCATCGATTAGCCCCCAATCGTGGGCTTCCTGCGCCGACAGGATGCTTGCGCTCAACACCAACCACAGGGTTCGCCAGCGTCCAATGCGACGCGGAATGCTGACGCACCCACCTGCGCCGGGTAGCAGCCCCATCTGGAGTTCGGGCAGCAAGAAAGTCGTGTTGGGATCTGCCGAAACCTGACCCGCGAAGGCAGCAATCTCAACGCCCGCGCCAACGCATGGGCCGTGCATGAGCACTCGGGTGCGGTCGGCGATCTGCGAGAGCTGCCAGCCCGGATGCTGAGTCAGGCGCACCGTCCACGCAGTTGCTGGGTCTGGAGTTGTACCGAACTCTCGAAGGTCGCCGCCATTGCTGAAGCAAGGCCCCGCTCCGCTGACTTGCACTTGCAGCTGAGGGTCAGCGATGGCGATTGCAAATGCATCAACCAGAGCGGCTCGCATCGGGGAATCAATCGCGTTGAGTCGAAGCTTTCGCGTCAATCGAACGCTCAGCATTTCGCCGTCAAGCTCAGTCTCGACCCTTGCGGATTCACCTGCCGGGGTCGGCTTGCGCGTGCCCCGCGAGGCGAGCCATTGCGCGAATTCTGGACCAGCCAGCAATGTGGAGTAAGCAGCTGCTTCCGCAGCTATGGCATCGGCCACTGACAACTGCGCGGTCTGCCGCAAGAGTGAGGCAAGCACAAGAACTGCTCTTGGACGCAGTGCACTTGCTTGGGTCAGTTCAGCAATTGCGACATCCAGATCGGACACGGTGATCACCCGGTGATCTTCGGTTTGCTCCGTTGAGAGCACGAGGTCGAGTCGCTCGGCGGCCTCCAGGACCAATGCCGACGGGGCTTGGGTCGTCAGGCCGATCAGCAGGCAGACACGAGAATCCAGAGCCGCGAGTTCTGTCGGGATAGCCGCGTCCAAGTCCACGAAGCGCAGAACTTCAGAAACCCCGCCCTCGAGGGTGATGCGCGGGTACCAGTCGCGGGCGGCGATGAGCTCGGCGAGCGATAGCGGCACAACGCAAGGTTAGGCGCACGGCGTTGTCAGTTGCGTTTGGAGCGGCGGCGGTCGTCGATCTGGCGACCACCACCCCTTTCGCATTTCTCGGCAATGTCCATGGGTGCGCCCGATATACGGCGTAGATATTTCTAGGCGAATCGCGACATATCCGACTTCGGGCATAACGAATTGGTAACAACGGTTACTCCAACAGTTGGGCGAACTACTGTGCAGGCACGCGGTGTCACGGAATCCCTGTGGCCCACGAATCCGTACCCACTCAACTCACCCACAGAGGATTCTGAATGACCAACAACCCACAACGACGAGGCCGAAGTGCGATCGTCATCGGCGGTGTCAGTGCTGCTGTCGCCTTCTCCTTTGCTGCCAGCATGGCAACCGCCGCACCAACACCAGCGCCATCCAAGCCGGCTGCATCGAACAACGCTGCTTGTGCGCCGAGCGAGGGCATAACCCCCACCTCGATCACCCTCGGATACTTTGTACCGAAGACAGGTCCGGCCGCCTCGAACTTTGCCGGCGGCGAGCAGGCCGCTCGCCTGCGCGTGGCACAGGAGAACGCCAAGGGCGGGATCAATGGCCGCAAGATCAACCTGATCGCCTACGACGATCAGGCGAACGCGGCAACGCAGATCACGGTTGCCAACAAGGCACTTGAGAGCGATCACATCTTCGGCTTGATCATGACCTCGGCCAACGATGCCGCATTCCCGACCTTCAAGGCGCAGAACGTTCCCGTCACTGGCTTCAACGTGCTGGCGATGGCAACTGACCGCAACACCTTCTCTGTGGTGGGCCCGACCTCGCCAACAATCATCAGCACCGCCATTGCTGAGCGACTCAAGCAGGCCGGCGTGACCAATGTGGCGCTGATCGCACACAACACTCCGAGCGCTGCGGCCGGAATGATCAACACTTCAAAGGCGCTCGCTGCCAGTGGCACAGGGGTGAAGCAGGCTCTGTTGATCACTGACGAGCCACAGGGTGCGCATGACGCAACCTCTACTGCGCTGCGAGTACGCAACTCGGGTGCCGATGGCGCCTACATGTCGATGTTCGTCGACGGAGTCGTCTCCATCGCACAGGCGTTCAAGCAGCAGGGAGTCAACCTGAAGGGCTCAGTAGGCGCCGGTCTGGTCGATCCAGCAGTGATCGCCAAGGCAGCTGGTCCTCTCGAGGGCATGATCGGCACCACCTACGGCACTATTCCGGCAGGTGTTCCAGGTGCAGCAGGAATGCGCACCTACATCAACGGCATGAAGGCGGCAGGGCTCAACCCCTACAGCCCAACTGCCCCGATCGCCTTTGCTGCCGCGGATCTCATGATCCATGGCCTGAAGCTCGCCGGTAAGTGCCCAACTCGGGCATCCTTCATCGACAACCTGCGCAAGGTGACGAAGTACAACTCGGCAGGCATGATGCCGCAAGCAGTGTCCTTCCAGCCTGGCGTGACTCCGATGGGCTCGCCAGCCAACTGCTCCTGGTACGTGGTGATCAAGAACGGTGTTCCTGTTCCTGACCCCAAGGCCACCTGTGGCAAGTTGGTTGACGCCACGACGGGCCAGGTCGTCGGCTAGTCATATTCACAACGGCAAATGGCGGGCATCGTATTGATGCCCGCCATTTGCATGAATGAAGTTCTTTGGCTAGTAACAGTCGCATAACGCGTGGTGGGCATTGGGAGTTTTCCAATGCCCACAAGTGTTGTCACAGTTGTTCACTGCATTACAAGTTGATCAAGAACAGCCGCAAACCGTAGGCATTTCATCCAACGCGACTTAGCGTTGTTCATACGCAAGAGATTGCGTTGGGTTCATCCCTCTCTAATCCAGTGGGCGTCGAGTGCCAGGCCTTGTCTTGACGCCCACTGCTCCACGTCTCCTCTTGCCCACCCGATGTGGCAACAGGGTGGACCATGATCGAACATGTGCCAGTGAGATTCTCCGCAGCATGCGCTTCGACTGCTGTTGGCGCACTTCTGTTGGCCGGCTGTGGCGCCGCCGCTGAGCCCGATAGCGCTGAGCCGTCAGTAACGCCTATTAATACGTGTGCGCCGGTATCGGGCGTGACAGCTGATTCGGTCACCATTGCTGTGGTCTTCCCGCAGTCAGGCCCGGCTGCGGCGGTCTTCAAGAACTTTGGTGTGGCTGCACAACTGCGAGTTGACGAGCTCAATCGCAAGGAAGGCGTCAATGGCCGGCGCATCATTCTTCGGCTGTATGACGACCGCAATAGTTCCCAGACTCAGAAGCAGGTGGGCAAGCAACTGCTCTCCGATGGGGTCTTCGGGGTAATCGCTGCCTCCCAACAGCAGTCGATGTACCCAGAGTTGGCGCAAGCCGGGGTTCCGGTCACCGGTTTTCCCAACTTGCCCCCGTATGGCACCGATCTCAATGTCTTTGGAGCATTCGGTGCTTTCTCAACGACCTATGCATCGACAGCGGCCGCTCAGCGATTCAAGAGAGCGAAGGCCAGATCCGTTGCCGTCGTGACGGCGAATGCTCCAGGTGCACTTTCGGCGGCAGATGGATTCATCGCGAGCCTGCTTGCAACGAACCTGACTCAGGCGGGTTCGACTTACGTGATCAACCCGAACACGAAGAATCTGGCCCTCGTGGCCGCACAGATCAAGAGTTCTGGTGCAAAGGGCGTGAATGTCATCTCCCTCGTGGGATCGGGCACTTCGCTGCTGAAGTCCTTGAAGAGTCAAAATGCGACGCCAGTGATGACTCTCATCAACGGCCTGGTAAATCCGAAGGATGTGCTCCAGGCCGATGGTGCTTTGGACGGAGCGGTCGGAGCTCCTTATGGATTCGTTCCGCTGCAGTTGGATCACGCTGAGGTCAAGAGGTATGTGGCCGGGATGGCCGCCAAGGGAGTGGACCCCTATTCACTGCTGGCGCCAATTGGCTATGTCTCGTCCGATTTGATGGCAACCGGCCTGGCCGGTGCCGGCGAATGTCCCAATCGCGCTGACTTCATTCGCATCCTGCGCGGTGTCAGTGACTATCTGGGAGCTGGCTTGCTGCCTGGCAAGGTCTCCTTCACCCCTGGAGTAACGCCCGATGGCGATCCGCAGAAGTGCACCTGGTTCCTGACGGTTCGCGGCGAATCGATCCTTCCCGACGACAACGCAACCTGTGGAGTACTGATCAACAGCGACTCAAAGTGATGAATCGGCTCCGGAAATCACCGCACTTCACATTCGTGAACAATAAGGTGTAATCAAATGCGCCATTCCCCTTGACGGGCACTTCCACCCTGCCTAGGCTCGCGACTCAACATCTCGATGGAAATCCGGACAAATGGCCTCGCTACCGCGGCGTCATGCGTGCGGGTGTCCTCAAGGAGCTCTGACGCAACCCGTCCACCTCCGATGCACGGCACGATCAGCCGCACCAATTGCTGATAGCCACCTCGTAATCTCCGGCTCTGGCCCTCGCCAGAGATGGATTCGTTCGGCCCTGACCAGGAGGAACCCAGGTGCTCAGTTTTGCTGTTGCTGGCCTTGCCGTCGGCGCGCTTTATGCGATGTCGGCCATGGCATTGGTCATTACCTATAACGCGTCTCGCGTCTTCAACTTCGCTCAAGGCGGCATGGCCTTCTTCTTGGCCTACTGCTTCTACTACATGAGCAACTCCGATACCGGAATGGGTTTGAACCTGTGGCTGGCGGCAGCCATCGTGGTGCTGATCATCGGACCGCTGCTCGGCCTGTTCCTGTGGTGGCTGCTGCTGGGCAAGCTGGGCAACTTGGCCCCGCTGACCAAGGTCGGCGTCATGATCGGTCTGCAGGTCGCACTCGTTGCGATCACGACCCTGATCTTCGGTCACGATCCCGTGTACTTGGTTTATGGACCGGTCGGCGAACCGTCGGTCATCTTCAACGTCTTCGACGTGAATGTGTCCAATGAGCAGTTCATCATCATCGTGGCTGCTGCGATCGTGGCCCTGGGTGGCTACTGGGTTCTCAACCGCACCATGGCGGGTCTGGTCACCCGCGGTTCGGTCGACTCCGAGCTGATGACGGTTCTCACTGGCACCAACCCCAAGTTTGTCGTTGCTGCCACCTGGATGATTGGCACCGGGATCGCTGGCCTCGCTGGCCTGATGGTGCTTCCCAAGGTGGGCTTGAGCTCCGGCGGCTTCGCCAACCTCATCGCGGCCTCGATGGCCGGTGCGGTGATCGGCAAGTTCACCAACCTCTGGCGCGCATTCTTCGGCGCCTTGATTCTGGGCATCACGCAGGAAGTTCTCGTTCTCTACTTGCCTAGCGATGGTTTGCTCGGCACGGCGCTGCGCCCCAGCCTCCCCTTCCTCTTCATGGTCGGTGCTGTCTTGGTCTACAGCCAGCAGAAGGACGTCAAGGCGGACTCGCAGAAGGTCGAAGTCGCGGCAGTCAACAACGCCTACGAAGTTTCGCTCTCCAAATACCTCAACATCATGCGTAATCCGAAGGGTCACTGGGACCGCTACGTGGGCTACGCCGTGTTGGCCGTGGTACTTGTCGGTATTCCGATCCTGTTCAACGAGTACTGGACAGGCCTGCTGGCCGTCGGCTTCTGCTACACGGTGATCTTCCTGTCCTACCGACTGGTCACGGGTGAGGCAGGCATCATCAGCCTCTCACAGATCAGCTTCGCGGGAATTGGTGTCATCGCTGCGGCTTACGTCGTCAATCACGACACCTGGTTCGGTGCCGCAAACACGACGCCAATTTTGTTTGCCATGCTCGTCGGTGGCATCGTGGCTGGTGTGGTTGGCACGGTCGTTGGTCTGCTCTGCCTGAACCTTGGGCCCTTGTATGCAGCAATCGTCACCTTCGCTTTCGCGCTGCTGGTCGATCAGGCGGTCTACACCCGAGATGAGTTCTCGAACTTCGGCTCGGGACTGCCGTTTGGGCGTCCTGTCCTGTTCGGCTTGACCTTCGATACGCCAAAGACCTTCTACTGGTTTGGTATGGTCGTGATGTTCGCGGTGATGTTCGTGCTCTGGGCCTTGCGTCGCTCCACGACGGGCCTGGTGTTCGCAACCATTCGTGCCAGCCGTGTTCGCGCGGCAACTCTCGGTTTCGACATCTACATCGCACGCGTGGGGGTGTTCGCCCTCGGTGCAGCGGTTGCTGGTATCGGCGGAACCATGGTCGCGAGTTTCCAACTCGTGGCCTTCCCCAACGGCTTCATCATGCAAATCGGACTTGTCTGGTTCGCGCTGGCGGTTGCTCAGGGCACCAGTTCGATGGGTGGTCTTGCCGCAGGCGGTATGACTTTGTTGCTGGCCCCAGCGATCTTCTCGGAGTTCCTGCCCGAGCGACTCGCAGACCTTCCGGTCCTGCTGTTCGGTCTGGTGGCCATCAACATGGTGGTCGATCCGATCGGCATCAACCCGAACCTTCGAGCGCAGTTCCGCCATCTTGCTATCAAGATAAGCGGCGGCACTGTGCACTCTGCGTCATTTGAAGAACCAGAAGAAGAAGAAGCCAATACCAACGTTTCAGCGGGAGTGTGAAGTCATGTCGACAGAAACAATGAAAGCGACTCCCACACTGCGAGCTGAGAACGTCAGCATCCGCTTCGGTGGCGTGCAAGCCTTGGATTCAGTGAGCGTGAGTGCGTTGCCCGGCGAGATCACGGCATTGATCGGTCCGAACGGTGCCGGTAAGAGCACGATGCTCGGCTGCATTTCGGGGACCCTCGACCAGAACCAGGGTCACATCTTCATAGGCGACCATGACGTCAGCAAAGCTTCAGCGCAGAAGCGCGCTGCCATGAACATGGCGCGTACCTTCCAGTCGCCGCAGTTGGTGACTGAGCTGACTGTCCGCCAGCACGTGGTGCTCGCTAGGCGTGCGGGCGCAGAGGTGCGATCTGGCAAGCTCATGACCTCGCTGCGTTTCGTTCTGGCCCTGATCCCGTTCATCTCGCGCGGCATCTCAAAGGAAGAACTCGCCAGTGCGGATGAACTCATCGATGAACTTGGTTTGGGACACGATCGCGACAAGGGCCCTTCGGATCTGACCCTTGGCAAGCGCCGACTCCTTGAGGTCGCGCTCTGCTTGGCGACAGGTGCCGAGATCATGCTCTTCGACGAGCCGTCGGCAGGCCTGGACCGTGCAGAGACCGAGCACCTTGGTCGGTTGATCCAGCACTTGGCCAGCGAGCGCAATATCACCATCGTCCTGGTCGAGCACGATCTGGACTTGGTGTTCAGCATCAGCAGCAAGGTCTTCGTACTCGACTTCGGCAAGCTGATCGACAGCGGTACGCCAGCTGAGATGCGTGCTAGCAAGGCTGTACAGACCGCTTACCTTGGAACAGTGGAGGACTAAATGTCAGAGGCGATGATTGAGGTTAAGAACCTCACGCTCAAGTATGGCGATGCGCTTGCAGTGGAGGATGTTTCCTTCTCCCTGGCCAAGGGTGAATGTCTCACGATTCTTGGTGCCAACGGCGCGGGCAAGAGCAGCATCGGCAAGTCTCTTGCTGGTCTGCTCCCGCCATCCAGTGGCTCCATCATGATGGCCGGTGACGAGATCTCATCCTTGGATCCGTACCTGATCGCTCAGCGCGGCCTCTCATATCTGCCTGAAGGCCGGGCGATCTTCCCGACCCTCTCGGTGGAGGAGAATCTTCAGCTCGGTGCACGCAAGTTGGCAGAGGATCCCAAGTTGGCCGTCGAGAACGCCTACGAACTTTTCTCTCGCCTCGGCGAGCGCCGCAAGCAGCAGGCTCGCACTCTCTCCGGTGGCGAGCAGCAGATGTTGGCGGTTGCCAAGGCACTGATCACCGAGCCTGATGTGCTCGTGGTCGACGAGCTCTCGCTCGGCCTGGCACCGATTGTCATTGCTGATATCTACGCCGCACTCGCTGCGGCTCGTGTGAAGAACAACGTGACGATCGTGCTCATCGAGCAGTACATCGACCGCGCCTTGTCCTTCGCGGACCGCGCCGTGTTGATGGTCCACGGTCACGAGGTCTGGAATGGACCGGCCGACAGCAACGCTGACAGCATCGTGCGCAGCTTCCTCAGTGGAGAAGCCGCCTAGTTCACGCATCGATGAAGGCCTCCGTGCGTTTGCACGGAGGCCTTCATCGTTTTTCTGGTTTCCTCAAATCGTTCGACGATTGCACCTACGATGCCAAACACGTTTGATTCCGGACTTTCCTACATCCGCGCCTGATCATTGGCCTGTTTGAGTGTGAGGTATCCATGAAAATGCTCGATGGCATTCGCGTCCTTGATCTCACCATGTGGGCGTTCTGCCCTTCGGCTGGAGCAGTGCTCGCTGAATGGGGAGCAGATGTCATTCACATTGAGAATCCGCGCTCTCCTGATCCAATGCGGCTCTTCGCTGGTGGCTCGCTGGAACCAAGTGGAGCTCACTGGTTCTTCAAGCATTACAACCGCGGCAAGCGTGCGATGACCTTGGACTTGGCTAGTGATGAAGGCCGCGAAGCCCTCTACGCATTGGTGCGCGAGTCCGACGTGTTCCTGACCAGCTTCCTTCCCAAGACTCGGCAGAAGCTCGGTTTCGACGTTGACCAATTGCGCGCGATCAACCCCAACATCATCTATGCCAAGGGCACAGGTGCCGGTCCGCTTGGGCCCGAAAGCCATCGAGGTGGCTACGACGGTGCGTCGTGGTGGGCACGTGGTTCGCTCGCGTCGGCAGCTATGGAAGTCACGCGCACAAACTCGCCTCCAAGCATGGTTGGTCATGGTGACGGGATGTCGGGCTTGGTCTTTGCCGGCGGCATCTCGGCCGCGCTCTTCAAGCGCGAGCGTTCTGGTGAGGCTGTCGTCGTCGACTCGTCGTTGATGGGGACGGCAGCGTGGTTCAACGCGCCGGCAATTATCGGATCCGGGCTTGGGCCTGATCGGGGAATGCTCGGAAAGTACATCCCTCGAGAAATGGGGCACTGGACTGGCGCGTACTACCGGGCGCAGGATGACCGTTACATCTTGTTCGCCTTCCTGGGTGATCACCAGGACGAGTTCGTCGATCTTTGCCAACTAATCGGGCGACCCGAGCTTGTGCAGGATCCTCGATTCACGACCAACGTCGAGCGGGCAGCCAACACTCTTGAACTGATGGCGATCCTTGACGAGGTCTTCGCCACAAAGCCGCTTGCGGAATGGAAGACAATTCTGCTGCCCTCGAAGGGTGTGTGGGCTCCCGTCCAAACCGTTTTGGAAATGTACGACGATCCTCAGGTACAGGCCAACCGAATGATTCGGATGGTGCCTGATGCAAAGGAAGTCCAGCCGATTGTGATGCCGCCCGTCATGTTCAATGAGGATGCAGGTCCCTGCAATCCGGCTCCAGACTTCAGCGAGCACACCGAAGAGATCCTGCGCGACATCGCTGGGTACGACACAACACGGATTGCTGCTCTACGCGCGGCGGGTGCGATCGTCTAAGTGCACACATGAGCGAACTGAAGAGCGAGCGTCTGCTCACCGGAAAATTCATCCTGCTGCTGGCAGCGGCCTTTGGCGTATTCCTTGCCAACGGCATCATCACGCCTGTCTTGCCGGTCTTCGTCAAGGACGATCTTGGTGGTGGCGACGTCGCAGTTGGCGTGGTTGTTGCTGTGCAGGCAATCTCGGCAATCGCGATTCGTCCTTGGCTGACTCCGAAGTTCAACGAATGGGGAGTCAAGCCGATTCTCATCGGCTCGATCGTCGCGAGCGGACTTTCCTTTGCGCTCAGTGGCTTCGTACCAAATGTGTTCTGCCTGATCATTCTTCGCTTGTTCTTTGGTGCTGGAATGGCGGCGTTGTTCATCGGAGCCCTCACCGCGGTCACCAGTCTGGTTTCACCCGTCAGATCAGGTGAGGCCATTAGCTTGTTCTCGGTTGCGCCGTACTTGAGCATGGGCATCGGCCCGATTGTTGGCCAGGCGATCTTCCACGCCTATGGTTACATCCCAACATTCCTGCTCGCGGGTGGAGTTGCGCTGCTGGGTGTGATTCCCATTCTCTTCTACAAGGCAATGCCCGTCGAGCCGCTGCCTGAAGTTGAGGGGGTCACGCTCAAGCGCTTCTACAAGCCAGCCGTCTGGCCGGGCGTGGTCATTGCTCTCGGTATCGTCGGCATGCTGTCCTTCGGGGCCTTCATGCCACTGTTCGCTCTGCAGATTCCCGGGCTCGAAATCCAGATCTGCTTCTTGATTCTGTCGGTCGCAGTCCTGCTCATGCGTACTCTTGGCAGCCGGCTTCCTGATCGGATGGGACCCAAGAAGACCGGCATTTTCTCCACCACCGCTTTGATCATCGGTATGGCAGGACTGGCCACCACGATGGGTCCCTACTGGGCCTATCTTGCAATTCTGCCCTTCGCGATCGGCCAGGCCTTGCAGTATCCAGGTCTGCTCTCGCTCACTCTTGACGGGATATCGGAACACGATCGCCCGGTTGCCATCTCTACGTTCACCTTGTTCTTTGACCTCTCTCAGGGCTTTGGCGGTTTGATCGTCGGTGTCATTGCTGCAATCGGCGGGTACCGTTCAGTCTTCGCGGCTGCTGCTGTTGCAGCCTTCATCGGCTTGATGATCTTGCTCGCTATCGTGATCCCCAGGTACGAGGCCGCAAGAAAAGCCCGCACCATCGTGACCGCCTGAACCCTGAATTGGGAGTATGACTGTGCGTATCCGCACGCGTTCGACTGCAGCCAGACAGGTAGAGCCACTCGTTACCTTGAAGTTCTTCCTTATTCTGGTTGCTGGCTTTGCCTTCTTCATGGGCGTTGGCATGACTCTGCCGATCCTGCCGGTATTCGTGCATCACGAGCTTGGTGGAACCGATGTAGAAATCGGACTTGTCGTTGCTGTTCAAGCGATTTCAGCAATCCTGGTGCGACCGTGGATCACCCCCCGCATCAATAAGTACGGCGCAGTGCCGGTCATCCTGAGTGGAGCATCGCTGGGGGCATTGAGCATTGCGCTGATGCCGCTGTCCCCGAGTGTGGCAATCCTCATCGTTCTTCGACTGATGCTCGGTGCGGCGCAAGCCGCGATGATGGTCGCGATGCTGTCATCGGTGATGGCATGGGTGAGTGAATTCCGTCGAGCCGAAGCTGCCAGTGTTTTTTCGATTGCTCCATACATTGGCTTGGCTATCGGTCCGGTCGTTGGTCAGTTGATCTACAACTCAGCTGGCTACGAAGCGGCTTTTGGAACAGCCGGAGTCATCGCCTTCCTGGGGGCGTTGCCGGTCTTTACTCTTCGCAAGTCTGATATCCGCATCGCTGATCAGAGTCTTCTCACAGGTGAGAACAAGCCGCCCAGTTTCTACTTGCCGGCAATTCTTCCGGGAGTCGTCTTGGCACTTGGAATCGTTGGCATGGTGGGAATGAACGCCTTCCTTCCGCTCTACGCCCCGACTCTTGGTTACTACCAAGTGCAGTGGTTGTTCTTCTTCTACTCCGCAATCGTGCTGTCCGTTCGGCTCTTTGGTCGCCGGGTTCCCGATCGCGTCGGCCCGCGCGTGACCGGTATTTCAGCCACTGTTTCGATTGTGGTCGGCTTGAGCATCATGGCGATCACGCCTGGCTGGCTCGGGCTGTACCTGGCCATGGTCCCGCTGGCCGTTGGCATCGCATTGCAATACCCCGGATTGATGGCTCTGGTGCTCAGCAATGTTGATGACCGCACCAGGCCCTCGGCGATCTCCACCTTCACGATGTTCTTCGACATCGCTCAGGGGATCGGCGGACTTGTTGTTGGCCTGGCGGCAGCCTTCGGCGGCTACCGCGCGGTGTTCGGCGCCGGCGCCATCTGCTCGATGATTGGCCTTGCTGTGCTTGTGGGTTTGGTGCTTCCTCGATACACCCGAGTGACCGCCGCCAGCTCGTGAATTGCCCGATATCAAACCAGGCCAACTGCTACGTTAAATAACGCCTATGGGTGATCATCGGCAGTTCACGTGGACAGGACAACAGTGACCAATCCAGTCGGAGTACCGCTTGCCCGCGGTATTACTCAGCCTCTTGACGAGTTATGGGCACGCCGACCCAACTCCGTTCGTCGTACCGCGACACTCAGTGCCACACCTGGTCCGCAGTGGTCAGGGTTTGCCGTTGAAGGCGTCGCACGCGATGCGGCCTTCGGCGCCGACGGCGAGCTCCTCAGCTCTCGTAGTGGTCGCTTGAGCGCTCAGGTCGATCCAATGGGCAATCTCGAAAGCATCGAGGTCACTGACGAGTACGGAACTCGATCGCTCACAGAGGCCTTGCGCGGCAAGTCGATAGGTGCAGGATTCAGAGCCCAGCTCTCGCGCCTGGAACCTCCGATTGCCGACTCATCGCTGGTCGGCGCGTTGCTTGATGACCTCTCGGGTATTCGACACATCGCAGGCTATGGACGCATCGTCTCCGAGCCGCAGATTCCAGGCATGCTCGCAAATTCGCCTCAGGTTGGCACTTGTGCCGGATGGATGGCTGGCGGCGTGGCGGCCATGGCCTCCAGCGTGAGCATTCTTGGCGACCTCCCGCCTGCGATGACGATCAAGGAACTGGTCGCGCGCGAGGGTGACTGGCATGACGAAATCGAGTTGCCTGCAGGTTCCATGCAGCGTCGTCGACTGCTCGATGTCATTCCTCAGAGCGACGGCACGACCGAGCTCAATATGTGGTTTCGCGACTCTTTGCACAAGGCCATCGATGACGACGCTGCCCTGCACGAATATGTCGTGCGCGCCCAACTGGATGCCGACGGCCTGCTTGCCGATGCAAAGGCCGAGCCACGTACTCTTCCTATGGGTGATTGTCCGCTTGCAGCCGAGCATGTTGGGCTGCTTGAGGGGCGATCAGGCAGTCAGATCGATGAAGGAGTTCGAGCGCATTTGCGAAGTGAGCTCGGATGCACCCATCTCAACGACGCCATGCGTTTTCTTCGTTCCGCCACGCCAATGCTGAATCAGTTAAGTGAAAGTGAGGCCCACCATGGATGACCTACTAGCCGAGTTGCGCACCTGGCTTGGTGACGCTCTGCCCAAGTGGAAGGCGAAGTGGAACGGGGATACCTCGTGGGATGCCTTGTGCGATTGGCAGCGGATGATGGCTGAAGGCAAGTGGGCCACAGCGAGTTGGCCACTCAAGTACGGCGGCCGCGGACTGGGCACCATGGATGTCCTTGCGATCGAGGATGTCGTTGCGGCTTCGGGCGCTCCGCAGATCCCCGGAATGATCGGCTTGAAGAACGTGGCTCCCACGCTGATGAAGTTCGGCAATGAGGAGCAGCAAAAGTCGGTAGCTCGCATTGGCAGCACCGATGAGGTGTGGTGTCAGGGATTCAGCGAGCCAGGCGCAGGTTCAGATCTTGCCTCGCTGCGCACTCGTGCTGTGATCGATGGCGATGAGTTCGTCATCAACGGGCAGAAGGTCTGGACATCGAATGGCATGCACGCAAGCCACATGCAACTGCTCGCGCGTACTGACCCCGATGCGCCCAAGCACAAGGGCATCTCAGCCATCACCTTGTCGATGAAGACTCCTGGCGTTGAAGTGCGACCGATCAAGCAGATCAATGGTGGTGCTGAATTCGCTGAAGTGTTCTTCACCGACGTTCGCGTGCCGGTTGCGAACCTTCTTGGGCCATTGCACGAGGGCTGGATGGTCACGATGACCACCCTTGGTCACGAACGTGCCGGTGTAGCCGTGTTCGCTGGCCGTCTTGAGCAACGGATTCGAGGACTGATCGAAGAAGTGGCAAAGAGAGACGTGCGAGTCTCGCCGGTGGTTTCCGATGAACTTGCCGAAATGTACGTCGAAGCTCGTGTGCTCGGTGCAATGGCACGTCAGATGCTGAACAAGATTGCGCAGGGCGGAACTCCGGGTTCTGAGCAGTCTGTGATCAAGATGGTGTGGAGCGAGCTCAGCCAGCGCGTTGACACCGTCGTGATGGGCCTTGCTGGAATTGAAGGCGTCACCGGCGAGAACAACAGCGCCACCCTCGGATATCTGAGCGCCCGCTCGGCGACTATCGCCGCCGGCACCTCGGACATCGTGAAGAACATCATCGGTGACCGCGTTCTCGGTCTTCCTCGCGACTAATTGCAACAAGGAAAGGTTCTACAGTGAAGAACGCAACGACAACAGAAGCAGAACGTGCCGAATTCCGGGCCAGTGTTCGTGACTACTTGACCAATGCATCACCTGAGACCCGAGTGCGCGCTGTCATCGACAGCGGAACAGGTCTGGACGCCAGCACCTGGAAGGGCCTGGCTGCCGATCTTGGTGTCGCTGGTCTGCTGATTCCAGAAGAGTTCGGCGGTCAAGGCATGGGAATGGCCGAAATGGCGGTCGCCCTGGAGGAAGCCGCCCGCGCACTCGCGGTAGTACCGCTGCTCTCCTCCAGCGTGCTGTCGACCTTGGCCATCCAGCTCACTGGCGACGAAGAAGCCTTCAAGAAGTACTTGCCAGGCTTGGCTGACGGCAGCGAGATCATGGCCTTCGCCGGCCTCGACGGAGCAGGCACTCACACTCTTGCTCGCGATGAGACATATTGGGGGCTCTACGGCACAAAGACTGCCGTGTTGAACGCGGGTATTGCCTCGCGATTCCTCGTTGTTGCCAGCACACCGGATGGCACTGGCCTGTTCGTTGTAGACGGAGATGCGGGTGGCGTGGTCGTCAACCCTCAGGACGCACTCGACCTCACCCGGCCAACCGCACTTGTCACCTTTGAAGGCACCGAGGGGACCCGCATCGGCGGTGACTTCACCGATGGGCTGAAGTCACTTCGCTCCTTTGGACGCATCGCAACCAGTGCTGAACTGCTGGGAATGTCGGAGCGGCTGATGGAGATCTCTGTCGATTACGCGAAAACTCGCGAGCAGTTTGGCAAGCCGATCGGCGCCTTCCAGGCGATCAAGCACCGTTGCTCAGAAATGTTCGCACATGTTGAATCAATGCGCGCTGCAGTGGCTGCAGCTTCGTTGGTTCAGCCAGAAGACACTGCGGCCTTGCACGAGCAGGCTCTCGTCGTGAAGGCTTACTGCGCTCGTTTCGCGCCGTGGGTCGCCGAGGCAACGATTCAGGTGCACGGTGGAATCGGTTTCACCTGGGAGCATGTCGCACACCTCTACCTGCGGCGCGTGAAGACAGATGAGGTGCTGTTCGGCGATGCTCTCTCCTGTCGTGATGAATTGCAGCAGATTCTGGGGTTGACCGCATGAGCGAGGCCTACATTGTTGACATTGTTCGCACCCCGGTCGCCAAGATGCGACGCGACGGTAGTGCTCTCACCTCGGTGCACCCTGCAGATCTGATGGCAGTTCCATTGCGCGCGCTTGTGGAACGTAATGGCTTTGATCCTGCGCTTGTCGATGATGTGATCGGCGGCTGCGTTACGCAGATCGGGCGCCAGAGCAACAACATCACGCGCAGTGCTGTGCTGTCGGCGGGCTTCCCGCAGTCGGTGCCAGCCACAACCGTTGATCGCCAGTGTGGGTCCTCCATGCAGTCTGTGGTGTTCGGCGCTCAGGGAGTGCAAGCGGGCGCCTATGACCTCGTCATTGGTGCTGGCGTTGAGTCGATGAGCACAACGACCATGTTCAGCAACAAGAATGGCGAAGATCCATTCGGGCCAGCTGTCTCTGCTCGATACGCCGGCGGCGGCCTGGTGGATCAGGGGATCTCAGCGGAGCTGGTGGCGGCTCGTTGGGGTCTGTCGCGCGAGGCCATGGACGCCTACTCACTGCAATCGCACCAGCGCGCTGCAGCCGCACAACTGGCTGGCCTGCTTGCCAAGCAGATCGTGCCTGTCACCCTCGCCGATGGCACCGTGGTGTCAGCTGACGACGGCATTCGCGCAGATAGCACCCTGGAAGGCCTTGCCGCGTTGAAGCCAGCCTTCATGAACGACGAGGCGAAATTGCGCTTCCCGGAAATCGAATGGTCAGTTACTGCTGGCAATGCTTCGCAGATCAGCGATGGCGCCTCCGCTGTCATGATTGTCAGCGAGCAGATGCTCAAGACTTTGGGCCTGACCCCGCGGGCGCGTATCGTTGCCTCGTCCGTCATTGGCGATGACCCTCTTGAGATGCTCTCGGCCATCATTCCGGTTACGAACAAGACCCTGACCAAGGCCGGATTGAAGTTGTCGGACATCGACGCATTCGAGGTGAACGAAGCCTTCGCTGCGCCTGCGCTTGCTTGGCTGAAGGACATCGGCGCTGACATCGAGAAGGTCAATCAGAACGGTGGAGCCATCGCTCTTGGCCATCCTCTGGGTGCGTCCGGTGGACGTCTGATGGCTTCGTTGCTGACGACCTTGGAAGCAACGGGCGGACGCTACGGGTTTC
Organism: Actinomycetota bacterium; assembly: GCA_030650795.1. Taxonomy (NCBI): domain Bacteria; kingdom Bacillati; phylum Actinomycetota; species Actinomycetota bacterium. The sequence goes on along the minus strand of JAUSDJ010000040.1, from coordinate 37,296 downwards.
AGACCATGTGCGAGGCCGGCGGCCTTGCAAATGGTCTGATTATCGAGCGTCTGTAAGCGCTAATTTCGCATGTGAAGTGTCGCTCACTTTGTGGGATCGCATAGCCAGCACAGGCAATTTTACCGTAGGGTGACCACCTTGCGAATGGCCCTGCGATTACCCTCGTCTGCCTTCCAGCAGATCCGTGCCGGACACCCTCTGTGAGCACGAATCTGAAGTCTGTCCCCATGTTGAAATACAAGGAGTTGCTGTGAATCTGCTGACGCTGTTGGAAATGGTTACCGGCGGGTATGACGACCGAATCGCGGTCGGCAGCCTGAACGACGGCACAAGCTATGCCCAACTTCGCGCAGCCGCCGCGCGCGGTGGTGCGCTGATCCAGGCGTCGGGCGCAAAGAGCGTGATCTTCTGTGGTGAGAATGGCCCGTCATTCCCAATCGCGTTGTTCGCGGCCTCCTTCGCCGGCCTGCAATTCCTGCCCCTGAACTACCGCCTTGCTGAGGAGTACATCCACAAGGCCATCATGGGCATGCCTGCGCCCTACATTGTTACCGACAACCCGAGCTTGGTGCCCGAAGGCGCAGCTCAGGTCGTGGTGACCTTCGAGGATTGGCTGGCCGTGACCAGCGCCGGTGATGTGCCCGTATTCGACTCCGAGCCGGATCCTGAAGATATCGCGATTCTGCTGCAGACCAGTGGCACGACTTCTGCGCCGAAGAGTGCAGTGCTGCGGCACAAGCACCTGGTCGCCTATGTGCTCGGCTCAGTTGACTTCGCAAGTGCTGATCCCTCGGACGCGATGATCGTTTCGGTGCCGCCGTATCACATCGCAGCAGTCGCCAACCTGCTCTCCAATCTCTACGCAGGCCGTCGCGTGGTCTATCTCGATCGCTTCACCCCAGAGAACTGGCTCGACACGGTGGAGCGCGAAGGTGTCACCAACGCGATGGTCGTGCCCACGATGCTCTCGCGCATCGTGGAGCACATGGAAGCAACCGGTCGCCAAGCCCCGCCAACTCTGCGCGGCTTGAGCTACGGGGGTGCGCGCATTGCGCAGGCAACACTCGAGCGTGCCCTCGGCTTGTTCCCCAACGTTGGCTTCGTCAACGCCTACGGACTGACGGAGACCGCGTCTTCGGTCGCTGTCTTTGGCCCAGAGGATCACCGCGAGTCCTTCAACAGCACCGACCCTGAAGTTCGTGCGCGTCTTGGGTCCGTCGGCAAGGTTCTGCCCCAGGTGCAGATGGAAGTTCGAGATGGCGACGATGAAGTGCTGCCGTTTGGTGAGCCGGGTGCAATCTGGGTCGCGGGCGAGCAGGTCTCCGGCGAGTACCTCGAGAGTGGTCGAGTGGTTGATGATGCGGGCTGGTTTAACACTCGTGACCGCGGATGGCTTGATTCTGGTGGCTTCCTGTTCATTGAGGGTCGCACCGATGACACCATCATTCGCGGCGGCGAGAACATGGCTCCGGCAGAAATCGAAGAGGTTATTCACCGACACCCGGCAGTGCTTGAGTGTGCAGTTGCTGGCGTGCCTGACGAGGAGTGGGGGCAGCGCATCGCTGCCTTCGTTGTCGTACGCGAGGGCATGTCGGTGACTGAACAAGAGATCAAGGATTTTTGTCGCGAAAAACTGCGCTCATCCAAGACCCCCGACTATGTTCGCCTGCGTCACGATCTACTTCCGCAGACAGCGACGGGAAAGCTCCTGCGACGCAATCTCGTTGCTGAGTTTGCACTACATGTGGAAGATCAATAGCCGCGCACGTCAACAAGGAGATCACCTTGGCCATCGACCTCGACATTCTCACGGTGCGCATAGCACCTCAGGATGATCCGGAGACCAGCTTCTTCTGGGCCAGCGGTGAGGACGGCAAACTGCGGTTCAAGCATTGTCAGGATTGCGGCTACTACTCGCATCCGCCAACGCCTCGTTGCCCAAGGTGCCTGTCGGCAAACATGCAGCCCGATCCCGTATCGGGCAAGGCGACCGTGCTGACCTACACGGTCAACATCCAGCAGTGGGTACCCGGGCAAGCGCCGTACATCATTGCCATCGTCACCATGGAAGAGCAGGACGACCTTCGCTTGACGACCTTGCTGGCTGGTGTCGATCTGGAAGATCCCAACATCATCGGGATGAAAGTCGAGGTGCGTTTTCTCGCTCGCGACGACGTTTGGTACCCCACATTCGTGCCAGAAGGGTCACCAGCATGAGCAATCCCGAGCGTCTTTCATTCATCAGCGGCATTGGTCGCTCTGCATCGGGTCGCCGCCTTGGTCGCACAGCAATGGATCTCACCCTCGACGCTGCGCTGGAAGCAATTGCAGATGCCGGTCTGACGCGCGATGACATCGACGGCGTGGCTACCTACCCCGGCGGGGACGCAATCATGTCTCGCGGCTTCGGTGGTCCCTCAGCCGTCGCAGTACAGGATGCGCTGCGCCTGGATATCAACTTCCTCTACGGCTCGGGCGAGGGCTCAGCACAGTTGGGTTCCATCATCGAAGCATCGATGGCCATTGCCGCAGGTCTGGCAAAGCACGTGCTGGTCTTTCGAACAGTGACTGAATCCACCATGCAGGGCATAGCCGGGCGCAATCCTGCCGGTGGCATGACTCGTGCTGGCGGCTTCCTTTCGCAGTTCGGTGCAGTGTCCGCAACGAACTGGTTTGCTCAGGTCGCGCAGCTGCACATGCACAAGTACGGAACAACCAAGGAGCAGCTCGGTCAAATCGCGCTCACCTGCCGTACCAATGCCGGCGTCAACCCTCGTGCGGTCTACCGCGACCCCATCACGATGGACGACTACCTGAATGCACGAATGATCTCGACCCCCTTGTGCCTGCTCGACTGCGACGTTCCTGTCGATGGTTCAACGGCGATGGTGGTCTCGCATGTTGATTACGCCAAGGATGCGCCTAAGCCGTCCGGATTCATCAATGCAGTGGGCACTGCACAGTACGGTCGCCCGTCCTGGGATCAGTACGCGGACATGACATCGATGATGGCTCAAGGTGTTGCCAAGCAGATGTGGTCGCGCACTGATTTGAAGCCTGCCGATGTGGATGTTGCCGAGTTGTACGACGGCTTCAGCATCATCACCTTGGCGTGGATAGAAGCACTTGGCTTCTGCGCGCAAGGTGAGGGTGGATCCTTCATTGAAGGCGGCCAGCGCATCGCACGCACTGGTGAGCTACCCATCAATACCCATGGTGGTCAATTGTCTGAAGGTCGACTGCACGGCTACGGCCATGTGTACGAGGCAGTTGCCCAGTTGCGAGGCGAGGCAGGGGAAAGACAGATCCCCAATGCCGAGGTTATTGTTGCGGCAAACGGTGGTGGCCCCATCGCGGGTGCAATGTTGTTGACCAAGGAATTCTCAAGTTAAGCGTGGATAGGGGTTGTTCCGATGGGGCCACAGACACGATACGGATTCATCGGATTGGGGAGCATCGGGCTGCCAATGGCGCAGACGATTGCACGCGCGGGCCTGCCGCTGACGATCTGGGCTCGCCGCCCAGAAGTCACTGTCGACTTCCCCACCGATGTCACGCGTGCAACTACGCCTGCTGAACTGGGTGCCAACAGCGATGTCGTTGGGCTATGCGTATTTGATGCGGCTGCCGTTGATGATGTTCTGTTCGGTGAAGACGGCGTAGTCCAAGGCCTCAAGCCAGGGGCTGTGATCTTGGTGCACAGCACCGTGGCTCCGGAGTATGTACAGGACCTTGATGTACGACTCAAAGCCATGGGCTTGCGGCTCATTGATGCGCCAATCAGTGGCGGCCCGGTGACTGCAGCCGAAGGCGATCTCACGATCATGCTCGGGGGTTCTCCGGAAGATTGCGAGGAAGTCGATGCATTGATCAAGGTGATCGGCGCGAATTCGGTGCGTCTGGGTACGGTAGGTGCGGGTCAGAAGACCAAGCTCATGAACAACGCGATCTTCACCGCACAACTCGGATTGACCAACTCGATGCTTGAGATCGCAGATCAATTGGGCATCGATCGGGCCGCGGCACTGAAGACAGTTATGACCAGCTCGGGTCAGAGTTATGCGCTTGCGACCTTTGCCCGTGGCGGAACAGTCGACATGATGGCTCGCGGGGCGGCCCTGCCGGCCCTGGCAAAGGATGTGCGCATCCTGCAATCCCTCGTTGGCTCGGACCCTCAGGTTATTTCTGTCGCAGTTGATTTTGTGAAACTGATGGAAACAGGTCTCGTGACCGGCAACGATGAGCAAACCGCGTCTAAAGGAGACTCATGAAGCATCAGGGCAAGGTCGCGTTCATCACCGGCGGCGCAATCGGTTTCGGCTACGCATTTGCGGAGGCCCTTGCTGCCGAAGGAGCAGCTGTTGTCATCGCTGAGATCAACATGCCAGCCGCAGAGGAAGCTGTGGCCAAACTTCAATCGGCGGGCTACCGCGCACTAGCCGTGGATTGTGATGTCGCCAGTGCCGAAGCCGTAGATGCTGCTGTGGCCAAGACCATTGCGGAATTCGGTGGCGTTGACATCCTGATCAACAATGCTGGGCTGCATCTGACCAAGTACAACCTGCCGTTCTCCACCCTTGATCGCGCTGATGTCCGGGCACTCTTCGACGTCAACCTCATGGGTGTGGTGAATTGCAACCTGGCATGTCTTGAGTCCATGCGCAGCCGAGGCGGCGGCAACATCATCAGTTTGTCGTCGATGGCGAGCAACTCCTCGACATCGCCGTATGGTGTTTCAAAACTCGCGGTGCGCGGGCTCACGATTGCCTTCGCTCGCGAGTTCGCTGATGCTGGCATTCGGGTCAACGCGATCTCACCGGGATTGATGGCCACCCCGAGCGCGATGGCCGATCTACCCGAACCGATGATCACTTCAATCGTTAACGACATGCAGTCAATTCATCGACTTGGCTCGATCGCAGACATCGTCAACATGATGTTGTTCTTGATTTCTGAAGAAGGCAGTTTCATCACCGGTGAGACATACAGGGTCAGCGGCGGAGCCGCTTTGTCGATCTAGGAGATTTGGACTTCATGGCAGAACTGCAAGCGGCTGCAACAGTTGTGCTCGTACGCGATGGCAGTAACGGCATGGAGTTGCTCCTACTGAAGCGCCCCCAGCACGGGTCTTTCGCAAACGCCTGGGTATTCCCCGGTGGCCGCATTGAAGTTGCTGATGTCAAAGGCGAGGACGATGCCGAAGTTGATGTTGCTCGACACGCAGCCGAGCGGGAGACCTTGGAGGAGACCGGACTTGTGGTCAGTGCTGCCAATCTCAAGCATTTCTCGGTTTGGCTGCCGCCGCCTCAGGCTCCCAGGCGCTTTCATACCTGGTTCTTCATTGGTGCTGCACCTCAGGAAGACGAGATCAAGATCGCTCAGGGTGAGATTGTTGAGCATGCGTGGCTGACGCCAGCTGAAGCGATAGACCGCCATCAGCGTGGAGACATTGACCTCATGCCACCGACATTCGTGTCGATCAGTCGATTCACGGGATGCGCCTCGGTCACAGACGCCTTGGCCTCTGTGACCGCTGGTGAGGCTCCACTATTTGAAAGCTTCGTCGTCACTGTTGCCGAACGTCCGACCGTGGTTTGGAATGGTGATGCTGAGCATCCAACTTCCGAAAACACCAACGGCCGGCACCGTTTGCTAATGGGTGACCGGCCGTGGGTGTTTGAGCGCTTCAGCTGATTACAGCCCGCTCTTCTCGAGGATGTGGACGCCAGCAGTTGATCCGAGTCCGATGACATGGGCCAGACCGACCTTGGCTCCTTCAATCTGACGAGGACCGGCTTCACCGCGAAGGTGAGTTGCCACCTCCCAGACGTTCGCGATACCGGTGGCAGCGATGGGATGACCCTTCGACTGCAAGCCGCCAGAGACGTTCACCGGCATCTTGCCTGTGCGCCAGGTGGCGCCAGAGTTGAAGAAGTCGATCGCGTTGCCAGGTGCACAGAGCCCGAGGTTGTCGTAGTGCACCAGCTCTGCAGCAGCAAAGCAGTCGTGCAGTTCGGCGAGGTCGAGATCCTCCGGGCCAATGCCAGCCTGCTCGTAGGCGGCCTTTGAAGCATTGCGCGTAACCGTGTTGACATCGGCTAGTTCCTGATTGCCATCTGTCCACGGGTCGGTGGCGATGATCGATGCACTGACCTTGACCGCACGACGCTGCTGCTCCAGCGGCAGCGTACGCAGCTTGGTCTCGCTGACGAGGACTGCGGCCGCTGCACCATCACAGTTGGCCGAACACATCGACCGAGTGTGCGGGTAGGAGATCATTGGGTCGTTCATGATCTGCTCCAGGCTCATCGCAGTCTGGTACGCAGCATTCGGGTTCAGCGTTGAGTGTGAGTGGCTCTTCTCAGCGATGCGTGCGAACAGCTCGAAGTCCGCCCGTGGGTCGCTGTCGTTGTAGGCAAAGCCGATCTGCGCGAACAGTCCGGCCATGCCCGTGGTGCCGATGCGACCATCGAGCGGCATGATCGCGCCCTGACGTCCCTTCGGTGTCCAGTTCTCCGGCAGGGCTCCGGCAGAGTTGCCGGTCAGGAGCCCAGCACCTGAGATCTTCTCGACACCGACTGCAAGGGCGTAGTCAACCTCGCCGGCCTTGATCGCCATGACACCTGCACGCAGAGCCGTTGCTCCGGTTGCGCAGGCGTTCGAGACGTTGAACACGGGGATGCCGGTCTGGCCGATGTTCTTCTGCAGGCTTTGACCTTGAGTGCCACCCATCAGGTTGCCGTAGCCAAGGATCTGGATGTCCTTCATGGTGACATTGGCGTCCTTCATGGCTGCCAATGCTGCTTCTGAGGCCAGATCGAGGACGTCCTTGTCGGGATGCTTGCCGAACGGCGTCATGTGAATGCCAAGAATCCATACGTTTTCGCTCATGTTGAGTACCTCTCGTCCTTAAACCGGCTCGAAGCCGAAACCGATGGCCTCAACGCCGCCGGCGTCTGTGCCAAGTGGAAATGTGGTGAGTTGAACTTCCATGCCGCGCGTGATGTTCTCAGGCAGGGCTTCGACTCCTGTGATGTTCGTGGCGACATCCATTCCGCCGCAGTTGACAATCCCCGTCGTATACGGAACCTGGATGCCTTTGGCGGCGAACTGAACGATCGTGAAAGTCTTGAGGATTCCGGTGGTAGGTACTTCGTACTCAGCGAAGCTCTCATTGAAGCAGGCTGGGCAAGCGTTGTGGCGTCCGAAAACCTTGGCCTTGCACGCTGTGCACTCCTGCGCAACGAGATGTGGCTTTGGCTCCAGCACCAAATAATCGACGATGGGAATCGACAAGGGTCCTCCTCAGGCGTATTGGTCCCCTAGAACATAGGCATAAACAGCAGTCCTTGGGGGGCTATTCCCGCAATTGGTTACATCATTGCCCGTAATTGCTCCACCGTCGATAGTGGATCAATTCCAGCGGGGATGGTGATGTCCAAACTCGTGACTCCGGACTCGCGGTAGGCGGCCAGACGCTCGGCCACAAATGAAGCCGAACCGACCAGAGTCGCTTGATCCAGCCAGGCCTGTGGCACGGCGGCGGCGGCCTCTTCGCGCTTGCCGGTCAGGAAGAACTCCTGGATTGCCAGTGCTTCATCAACCCAACCCATGCGCTGAGCCAGATCGTTGTAGAAGTTCGCGTTGCGAGCTCCCATGCCGCCGACGTAGAGCGCGATGTGATTGCGCATGCCAGCAAGCAGAGCCTCGCGGTCCAGATTCTCCCCGATGGCAACGGTGGTATTGGCAACGATGTCCAGGGCAGGCAGTTCGGCAGATCGCTTCGCAAGACCAGGGGTGAGCGAGGCTCCGAATACTCGCTGGGCGTTCTCGGGCACCCAGAAGAAGGGCAGCCAGCCTTCAGCAATTTCTGCGGTGGTCTCAACAGACTTATCGCCAAGAGCCGCGAGATAGATCGGCACGACTGGGCGATCAGGCTTGTTGATCAGCTTCAGGGGCTTGCCCAAGCCGGTGCCGCCGGCTTCCTTGGTCAACGGCACACTCACTGTCTCACCGGTGTATTCCACGACCTCGCGAGCTACCACCTTGCGCACGATCTCCACGACTTCTTTGGTACGCGTCAGCGGCTTTGAGTAGGGCATGCCATGGAAGCCTTCGACGACCTGAGGCCCGGAGGCTCCCAAACCAAGGTGGAATCTGCCGCCACTGAGGTGGTCCAAACCGGCCGCGGTCATGCCCAGCACGGCCGGTGTGCGGCTGTATGCATTGAGAATCGCCGAGCCCAGCCCGATGGTCGAGGTCTTCCCCGCCAGATAGCCGAGCGCGGAAACCGCGTCAAAGCTGTAGGCCTCCTGCAGCCAGAGCAGATCAAGTCCTGCGGACTCGAGATCTTGGATCACTGGCGTCAGTGCAACGACATCCTGGGTGTAGCTCAGGGTGTAGGACAGTCGCATCGTGCTTCCTCTCGACGGGTGGGTCTGACTCTAAGTGCCTAGGCCGAGCGCGTTGCTCTCTCGCTCCGCTTTGCGCAGGGCCTTGGGGCGCAGCACCCAGGTGACAATTGCCGCGACGATGCATCCATAGGCAATCACGACAGTTATCGAGGACTTCTGCGCGACGGCACCGGCGATCAGCATGCCGATCGGCACCGTGCCACCGAACGCGGTCATCCAAAGCCCCATCAGGTGCCCGCGTCGCTCGAGCGGGACATGGGTCTGCGCTGAGGCGTTGAGAGAGATCACCACTATCTGGTAGGAGATACCCAGGATGTACACCAGCGCGTAGGCCATCCAGTCCAGGCGGGCGAACACGAGCAGAGCCAGCATCGACGTGACACCCATGAGCCCAACGGTGACAACAATGAAGGGATCTCGCCTTACGAGCACCGTGCTCAAGGCCAGCGCTCCTGACACGGCGCCGCCACCCAAGCAGGCGTACAGCCAGCCGTAGGCCGAGCTTTCGACGTTCATGCCGAAGTTCTGCGCAGCGATGGTTGGCATTTGATACAGGAATGTCAGGGTGAGCAGTGCCAGGGCGAACATGCTCAAGACGATCCGGCGGATGTAGGGATCGGTCTTGAGCATCATGATGCCGCCGCCGATGCCTGACTCACCATCAGCCAGCTTGCGGCGCGGTGGGAAGCGCACGAAGTAGACCGCCGACATGATGAAGATGAAGCACGCTGCATTGATTGCGATGACGCCGGAGGCCCCGATGATTGGAAAGAGCATGCCGCCAATGGCTGGGCCAATCACCCGCGCAAGGTTCATCTGCGTGGAGTTCAAGGAGACTGCTGCGCGCAGATCCTCTGGTGGGACCAGACTCGGGACTGACGAGCCCCAGGCCGGCCCGATGAGTGCGTTGCCCAGCCCCACTCCGAGCACACATGCGAAGACCCCAGGCAAGTTCAGCTGTGGTTGGTGCAATACGACAGCAAGGGTCAAGACGCACAACACCTGCCAGAACTGCAGCGTGAGAATGTATTTGCGCACATCGAGTCGGTCGGTGAGCCAACCGCCGACGGTGGGCAGGAAGAGCATCGGCCCGAGTTGAGCAAACGTGATGAGTCCAACGGCCAGAGGTGAATCGGTCTGGCTGTACACATAGGCACCAAGGACGACTGTCTGCATCCATACGCCGATTTGCGACAGGAATGAGCAGAGCAGGACATAGCGATAAGAGCGCACGGCAAGTGCAGACCGGGCGGTGCCAGTCTGTATTGGCCGTGCGCTCTTCACCTGTCCAGGTGCGTCAGGTGTCAACGCAGCAGCGGATCTCTTGGCATGCCGAGGATGCGCTCTGCAATCACGTTTCGACTGATCTCGGAAGTGCCACCAGCAATGGTCAGGCAGCGGTTGAAGATGTACTGAGTGGTGATGTCTGAGTGTTCGCCGTCAACACCAGCATCCCCCAGCAACTTCATCGCCAATTCAGTTGAACCCTGTGCGAGTTCAGATACGAGCACCTTGGTGATGTTGCCCTCGGCGCCTGGTCCTGAGCCGATGACGGCGCGAGCAGCTGCGCGCAGGTTGAGCAGTCGAATGACCTGATCTTGTGCGATGAGCTTGCCCACCTCGCGGTCATGCCCGCGGTCAGAGCCAACGCCGCCGGGCAGGATCTCAATGAGGAGGTCACCGCCGATGCCATTGCCGCCGCCACCGCCGATGGTGACGCGCTCGTTGCCCAGAGTCGCGCGAGCAACGGCCCAGCCGTTGTTCACGTCTCCGACGACATCCGCGTCCGGAACGAAGACACCATCAAAGAAGACCTCATTGAACATGGCCTGGCCAGTGTTCTCGCGAAGCGGGCGAACCGAGACGCCAGGGGCATCCATCTTGATGACCATTGCCGTGACGCCCTTGTGCTTTGGCGCGTCAGGATCGGTGCGCACAGTCGCCATGCCGAACTGGCAGTGCTGAGCGCCTGAGGTCCAGACCTTCTGACCATCAACGATCCAGCCGCCATCGACCTTGACGCCCTTGGTTGCTACGGCAGCAGCGTCAGAACCTGCGCCCGGCTCAGAGAACAACTGGCACCACATGGTCTCGCCAAGAAGTGCCGGGCGCAACCAGCGCTCGACCTGCTCGGTGGTTGCCAGCTGCGACAGGGTCAGGCCGACCCATCCGGTGATGCCCATGTTCGGGATCTTGATATCGGCGAACTCTTCTTCGATGACCAGTTGCTCGATGGCCTTGGCCTCGCGACCCCAGGGCTTGCCCCAGTGCGGCACCAAGTAACCGGTCTCCAGCAGTACCCGACGACGGTCATCTTCGGCCGCCGCGGAGTACGCAGCGATCGCCGACTGTGCCTCAGCGCGGAAGGATTCAGCCTCCGGTGGCAGTTCCAGTGCGTACACGCGGTGATGACCACCTGCACTGAGCTTGGTGAGTTCTTCAGCTGCATCGTCGGCACTGCCGAACAGCACAGCCAAGGCTGCCGAGCGCTTGAAGTACAGGTGCGCGTCGTGCTCCCAGGTGAAGCCGATGCCACCGTGGATCTGAATGTTCTTGCGGGCGTTGAACTCATAGGCCGGCAATGACAGCGCTGCTGCAGATGCTGCGGCCATCGGGCCATGCTCTGGATCAGTGCCAGTGCGTGCTGCATCCCATGCCAGGGCCGTTGCCATTTCGGTCTGGATGATCATGTTCGCGCAGTGGTGCTTGATGGCCTGGAAAGTCGAGATCGTGCGACCGAACTGCTCACGAATCTTCGCATAGGCAACAGACATCTCGGTGGTGACGCGTGCGCCACCGGCAGCTTCAGCTGATGCAAGTACCCGGCCAAGGCGAAGCGCGATCGCGGCGCCTCCAACAATCAAGTTCTCGCTGGCAACCTCAACATCGACCAGTTCAACGCGCGAATTGCGACGGGTGGAGTCAATGCTCTTGTTGGCGGTCATGGTGACGCCGCCTGCATTGGCAGGGATCACTATGAGGTCGTCGCCGACACCCAACGCAAGATGCGTAGCCAGATGCGCGGAAGTGACACAAGCCGCAGTGCCACTGACCTTGCCACCAGCCAGAGTCAGCCTTGTGTGCACGCCGATGCCGGCGATGGAGGAACCATCGGCAAATCCAGGAAGCAGCGCCTTGTGCTGAACATCGGTGCCAGCAGTGGCGATGGTGGCCGAAGTGACAACCGTCGGAAGAAATGCTCCTGGCGCAACTGCGCGCCCAAGTTCTTCAACGACGATGGCGAGCTCTTCAAGTCCGAAGCCCTGTCCGCCAACGCTCTCTGGAAGATGAATGCCAAACAGGCCGTTGTCTTGCAGGGCAGACCAGAAGGCCGGAAGCACCTCTGCGTCAGCATCCAAAGTCGCGCGGGCGGCGCCCAAGGCATCATGGTCGGCCATCAGCGAGCGAGCGACGTCCGCGAGCGAGCGGTGCTCTTCGGTGAGCGCTAAAGACATGGCTGTTCCTTTCAAAAGTTCAGGATCTGATTGACAGAAATCTTAGTCGAATTATCGAACTCTTTAGCCCAAATCTCAGTTCTCGGTCTTCGTACCGGACTTGAAAACAAGGACGCGGCACAGACATCGAGTCCGTGCCGCGTCCTTGAAGCGCGAGCGAAAAGCTGATCAGCCGATCAGGTAACCGCACCGGCGATCTTGAACTCAATCTGACGCTCAAAAGAGATGCCGAGTTCGGTCATGATCTCGTCGGTGTGCTCGGCGAACTGCGGTGCTCGGGTGAGGGTGGGGTTGTGCTCGTCGAAGAGCACCGGAGCCGCAATGAGCTCGCGTTCCACGCCCTCGGCGTCAACAACCTTGGCCACTAGGCCGTTGGCACGCAGCGACTCGTCCTGGCTGATGTCCCAGAAGTCCGAGACGATCGCCCACTGGCCGTCCTGCTTGCTGAGGATCTCCATGAGCTCGGGGCGAGTTTTGGACAAGAAGAGCTCGGCGACCAACTGGCGTCCGTCATAGCCGTTCGCCACGATGGAGTCCGCCGTCTGGAAGCGCTCGTCGGCCTTCCAATCAGGCTTGTCGAAGACATCGCAGAAGCCCGGCCAATACGCGCCTGGCTGGAGCATGGTCAGCATGATGAACTTGCCGTCGCTGGTGCGGTAAGCGCCGGTGAGCGGGTTGCCCGGCGTTCCGGCAACCGGCATTGTTGGAGGCGGTGCGGCCTGTCCGGTGAGCATGGCCAAGTTGGAGCCAAAGGAGGTCGACCAGGCCCCGACGCCCAGCAGCGACACGTCCACGACTGGGGATTCACCGGTCGTCGCCCGCTTGTAGAGGGCAGCCGCCACGCCACCGGCAATGGCCATCCCGCCTGGGTTGTCGCCGTAGGCGCCAGTAGGCATCGCGGTCAATTCGGTTGCATCGGCCCAGGTGGTGGCACGAGCAGCGCCGCTGCGTGCCCAAAAGCCGGTGGAGTCGTACCCACCCTTTGCGCGCTCAGGTCCCTTGTTGCCGAAGGCGGTGCCACGCATATAAATGATGTTGGGGTTGATCGCCTTGATCTGGTCGACGTCGATGCCCATCTTGATTCGGGCGCCAGGAAGGAAGTTCGTCAGGAAGACATCGCTCTTTTCGACCAGTTCACGCAGGATTTCCTGGGCCTCTGGCTTGCTGAGATCCAGGCCGATGCTGCGCTTTCCGCGGTTAGGGCCCTCCATGATCGGGTAAAAGGTGGATCCGGGAACCAGGGCATCCAGGCCCATGACCCGTACAAGTCCACGCTGCGCATCGCCGGTAACAGCGTGCTCGACCTTGATGACCTCTGCACCCCAGTCAGATAAGATGGCACCTGCTGCAGGGACGAAAGTGAACTGCGCGATCTCAAGAACGCGCACCCCTTCCATTGGACCGCTCATGAACACTCCTTTGTAATCCTGATCAACGAGCGCTCACCGTAATGCTTGCGGTAGATAATTGACCAGACTTTCGGAGACTGCGCGGGGCGCGCGCAAAAAAATTCGAAATATCCCTTGTCGACGGATATCGCAAGTATTACGGTACTTAATTAACAGATCGTCGATGAACCAGAGATCGTTGATATCTGTATCTGCCCATACCAAAACACATCCTTCGGGATTTGAGGAGTACGAATGCTTCCTAAGGACGCACAAATTGTGAGCGTTGACGACCACGTCATCGAGCACCCCAATGTTTGGCAAGACCGGCTTCCGGCCAAGTTCAAGGAAGCTGGCCCGAACCTCATTCGCGATGCAGTCAATGGTGACTACTGGCGCTTCGAGGGCGAGAAGGCTGGAAACTTCGCGCTCAATGCCGTCGCTGGCCGGGCCAAGGAAGACATCGCGATGGACCCACGCTCGTACGACGAGATGCGCGATGGCTGCCATGACATCGAGGAGCGCATCAAGGACATGGACGTCGAAGGCGTCTGGGCCCAGTTGAACTTCCCGAACATGCCCGGCTTTGCGGGCACCACACTCGTCAACGCCAAGGACAAGGAGCTCGGGCTGGCCTGCATTCAGGCGTACAACGACTTCATCATCGATGAGTGGTGTGCTGCCTACCCCGAGCGCCAGATTCCGCTTGTGGTTGTGCCCTGGTGGGATGTGGACCTGACGGTCAAGGAGATCCACCGCACTGCAGACAAGGGTGCCAAGAGTTTCAGTTTCGTGGAACTTCCGCACAAGCTCGGCTTGCCTTCATGGCACACCGATCACTGGAACCCCATGCTGCAGGCAGCACAGGATCGCGACTTGCCGATCTCGATCCATTTCGGATCCGGCGGCGCACCGCTCGGTGTGTCCGAGGAAGGCATGAGCACCAACTTCACTGTTGGCATCTCGCTCTTCGGACTCAACTCGGCGATGGCCACAGCAGAGCTCCTGCTCTCGCCTGTGTTCCATAACTACCCGGGTGCGAAGTTCGTGCTTTCCGAAGGCGGTATCGGTTGGGTTCCCTACATGCTCGAGCGCATCGACTATGTATGGGACCGTCACCGCTGGTACAACGATGTGAACCGCGACGTCAAGCCCTCCACACTGTGGAAGACCAACATGTTTGCACCGTTCATCTATGACGATGCAGGCATCTTCTCCCGCCACCTCATCGGCGTCGAGAACATCATGTTCGAGTCGGATTACCCGCACTCAGACAGCAACTGGCCGCACACCCGCAAGATGCTCGAAGAGTCACTTGCCAACGTGCCTGACGATGAGGCTCGCCTCATCGCAGAAGGCAATGCACGTCGCGTGTACAACTTCCCACGCACGAGCTGAGTCCTTACCTGATGTAAGTGGAGTGCCCGGAACTTTGTTCCGGGCACTCCACTTTTTTACGTGTGTTGGTACAACTTTCCTTTTCTTTTCAAACAGGTTGCAGGAAGTAGGCGAAGTGCCTACCGTCCTAAGCCAGCGCCCACTTTGTACAGATTCCCGAACGGAGTTTTCCTTTGTCTGAGGCACAACCACTAGCAGGTCGCGTCACGATCATCACCGGAGCTGGCCGAGGCATCGGTCGTGGGCACGCTCTTGCATTTGCCCGCCTGGGTTCGGCTGTTGTAGTCAACGATTTTGGCGGCGCCGGTGATGGCAGCGGCGGCTCGCATGAGCCAGCAGAAGATGTCGTAGCTGAGATTCGCGCATTCGGGGGCCAGGCAGTTGCCCAGTTTGGCGATGTCTCTGATCCCAAATGCGCCGATGAGATGGTCGCTCTAGCGCTTAGTGAGTTCGGGGACATCCATGCTCTCGTCAACAATGCGGGCAACTTGCGCGACAAGACGATCGTCAACATGGAGGTCGAAGATTTTGAATCGGTGATCAATGTGCATCTGAAGGGAACTTTCCTCACGACTCGTGCCGTTGGTCGTTACTGGCGCGACGCAGTCAAGGAAGGCAAGGCCGTTGCACCGCGCATTGTGAACACCACCTCTGGCAGCGGACTGTTCGGCAACTTCGGGCAAGGCAACTATTCGCCAGCAAAGGCTGGCATTGCTGCGTTCACGATTGTCACGTCACTTGAGTTTGCAAAGTTCGGTGCGATGGCAAACTGTATTGCGCCTGTTGCGAAGACTCGCTTGCTTGGCACCGTTGGCACCTCGATGGAGTTGAAGGAGGGCTATGACCCCTTCAATCCCGACTACATCTCCAATGCGGTCAGTTGGCTCGGCGGACCGGACTGCAATGTGACGGGTCGGGCCTTCAGCGTTGTTGGCGGCTACATCGGCGTCGGCGAAGGCTGGCAGATCGGCGATCAAGTCTTCAACGAGAACGGACCGCTGACCTACGACATGATCAACGAGCAGCTGCCTCGCGCAGTGGCCAACTCCAAGCCGAATGCAAACCCTGGTGCATCGCACCCCTACTCAATGCGGGACTAACCATGCCACTTGATTTTTCTGCAATCGGTCAGACGACAGAGCCCACGCCAATCAGCTGGGACTCTGATCGGGCACTCATCTATGCCCTAGGTGTAGGGGCCGGCCAGGAGGACGCACTCAAAGAGTTGGAGTTCACTACTGAGAACTCCGATGGTCACCCTCAGCAAGTGCTGCCGACCTTCGCTGTCGTGATGGGTGCAGGCGCCGCTCGTGGCCCTGGCATCAGCTACGGCGATATCGATCGCAGCAAACTGCTCCATGGCCAGCAGGCGATTCGACTTTTCCAGCCAATCCCAGTTGCCGGAGTTGGCCTGCAGTCCTCTCGCCTGACAGGCATGTACGACAAGGGCAGTGGCGCATTGGTCACGATGACCACGACCATCACTGATGTTGATGGCAATGTGCTCGTTGAGTCATCGAATGGTTCCTTCATTCGTGGCGAAGGCGGTTTCGGTGGCGATGGCGGTCCCAAGGATGATTGGGATCTTCCTGATCGTCCGGCCGATCATGTGGTCACTCAGCAGACACGAAATGACCAGGCCTTGATCTACCGACTTTCTGGCGATCGCAATCCCTTGCACAACGACCCAGTATTTGCAGCCCGCGGTGGATTTGGCGTGCCAATCCTGCATGGCCTGTGCAGCTTTGGATTCGTGGGTCGGGCAATCCTGCACGCAGTCGCTGGTTCAGATGTGACGCGCTTCAATGCCATGTCGGTTCGTTTCTCCAAGCCGGTCATGCCCGGACAGGCGCTCACCACCCATATGTGGGTCGATGGCTCCCGGGTGCAGTTCCGCACTCTCGTTGATGATGCAGTGGTACTGGATCGCGGTGTGGCAGAGGTGAAGAGCGCTTGAGCGGAAAATCAGTTCCGTCAGCTTCACCTGAAACACGTCCATATTGGGAGCACACCGCACAGGGTGAGATCTGGATGCCCAAATGCGACGATCACGGCTGGGTGTTTCCGCCGCGTCCGCATTGCCCCACCTGTGGCAAGAGGCCACTTGAATGGAAGCAATTGTCGGGCCGGGGAACGATCGCGTCTTTCATCATTTCGCATCGTGCTGGTGTTGGTTATCAAGATGAAGTCCCGTACTTCATCATCATCGTGGATACCGAAGAAGGCCCGCGAATGGTCGGCAATCTCTATGGCGTGCCCGTGACTCCCCAAAGCGTGAGCATTGGTATGCCAGTCGAAGTGTTCTTCGAAGATCGCGAAGGTGTGAATGTGCCGCAATGGCGTCCAGTTGGATCGACGGTGACCCTATGAAGCCCGACGACATTGTCATTGTCGGTGCCTCGGAGTCTGAGAACATCGGCATCGTGCCGGATGTTTCGGCTATGGGCTTGGCCATCGACTCCGCATTGCGTGCCCTGGACGACGCTGGCCTGACACCACAAGACGTGGATGGGATTGCCGGCACTTTGCATCCAGCAGAGCTCGCGCTGCAATTGGGAACTCGTCCTCGCTATGCAGACGGAACCAATGTTGGTGGCTGTTCATACATGCTGCATGTGCGTCATGCAGTTGCCGCATTGCGCGCCGGCATGGCATCCGTGATCGTCATCATGCATGGCGAATCCGGGCGATCACGCGTTGGCGTACCGATGATGTCAATGGATATGACGGCAGCGCCCGGACAATTCGAGCGCATCTATGGCGTTGCTGGAACCTTCTCGATGTTCACGCTTCCGGTGATGGCCTATCTGAATAAGTATGGACTTGATGAAAGTGCACTCGCTGAAGTCTCCGTTGCGCAATCGAAGTGGGCAGCGCAACAGCCGCGTGCATTGCGGCAGAAGATCGTCACTGTTGACGACGTCCTCAACTCCAGCATGATCGCCTGGCCATTTCGCGTACTTGAATGCTGTCCGTTGACTGATGGTGGCGGTTCGCTCGTGCTCACAACCGCGTCCAGGGCTGCGGACATGGATTTGAAATACGCACCCGTAGTGGTAGCTGGCACTGGTTCTTTGGTCGAAGGTGCCGGGTCTTCGTTCATGGAAGATCTCACGAGTTTCCGGGCTTTCCGTGAATCCTCGGCCGAAGCATTTCGCACAGCCGAGATGACCGTTGACGACATCGATCATTTGATGATCTATGACGCCTACGCACACCTTCCGCTCTACGGCCTTGAAGACCTTGGCTTTGTTGGCAAGGGCGAAGCAGCAGCATTCATCAAGAGTGGCGCGACAAGTCCTGGTGGCTCTTTGCCGATGAACACCAATGGTGGCGGCATCATGTACACGCACACCGGTATGTACGGCATGTTCGCCTTGCAAGAGGGCGTGCGACAGATGCGTGGGACTTCGCCAGCTCAGGTCGAAGGTATCCAGACCAGCTTCGTCCAAGGTGTCGGCGGTATGTTTGCGGCAGCCGGATCGGTGATCCTGCGCAAGCAATAGGGAGCGACATGGCAAGCGAACTCGTTTCGGTCAGTGCGAGTTCGGCTTCCACGGCAAGTGCTGAACAAGTGTTTGCACTGCTGGCCGCTGGCGAAACCTGGCCTCAATGGTCGGCGATCAAGTCCTTCGCGCTGGAGAGCCCTGGCGCGGATTCCCCTGAAGGCGTTGGCGCAATTCGGCTGTGGAACTCAGGCCTCATGGCTGCGCGCGAGCAGGTTGTGGAGTTGCATTCGCCAACCAAGTTCGCGTACACGCTGTTATCGAGCAAATTGGTTGCTGTGCGAGACTACCGCGCAGATGTCGATGTGACGCCAACGGATTCCGGGTGCACCGTGGTCTGGTCTGCGGTATTTCGGCCGAAGCTTCCTGGCACCGGCTGGTTTTGGAAACTGGCACTGAGCAAGCTCAGTGCCAGTTTGGCCAAGGGTGTTGCGCAATACGCCGCTAAGGCTTAGTCCGCGGTCAGCAGGGCGCAAGCTGCAAAGCCGCCGACTGCGTTACTCACGACGCCGACTTCTGGCTTCTTGGGAAGTGCCCGATCGCCGGCGGTACCGCGCAACTGACGGGTGACTTCGATGAAGAAGTTGGCACCGTGACGTCGACCGACGTTGCATGCGCCGCCGTCAGTGTTGGTTGGCAGTGAGCCAGTGGCCGATGTGGCACCGGAACGGACGAACGAGCCGCTCTCGCCTTCGCCGCAGAAGCCCAGTGCTTCCAGCCACTGCATCGCGATGAAGCTGAATCCGTCATAGAGCCCAGCAGTATCGACATCCTTTGGCTTCAGGTCCGAACGGCTCCACATGCGCTTGGAAGCCATCCATGGCGAGGAGTGCGTCATGTCGCCCACCAGGCTGAAGTCCGCCTCCTTGGTTGTGCCGTTGGCCCAGGAGTCGAAGAACACCGGCTTCTGCTTCATATCGCGTGCCCGCTCTTCTGTGGTGAAGATCAGCGCGCTGGAGGAGTCAACGGGGTAGTCGCAGTCCAAGAGATGCAAAGGCTTTGCGATGTAGCGCGAGTTGAGGTAGTCATCCATCGTGAGCTCCTCGTGGAAGAAGGACTCAGTTGGGTTGGCCACTGCGAACTTGCGCTGCGCAATGGCGAAGGAACCGAAGTCCTCCTCGGTGGATCCGTACATTGCCATATGACGGGTCATGTACATGCCTGCCCAATGCGAACCCGTGAACGATCCGTAAGGCATGGAGAACTGCATGTTTCCGGGGATGCCGGCGCGTGCGCCACCGGCCAACAGGGCCGCGCCACCAGCAGCGCCATCCTTGTGCACAGTGCGCAGGGTCAGCACTGTCTCGGCGGAGCCTGACTCGATTGCGGCTATCGCGTGCATGGCGGCGACGCTGTAGGCAGCGCCGTCTACATTGCCCGAGTAGAAGGCCAGATCCGGGATCCCGAGCATCGCTGCGGTGTGCGTGGAAGAGACGAATTGGTGCGGGAAGCTGTGAACAACAACGCCGTCAATGTCAGTCGGCTTGAGGCCAGCGTCCTCCATTGCCGCAACGCTGGACTGTGCAGTCAACTTGTCCAGCGTATGTCCGGTACCTCGACTCACATCTGAGTAGCCGACGCCGACGATTGCAACGCGATTCTTCTTCGACATTAATAACTCCTGGGGTGTGTGGGCCTGCGATTGCCGGAACGCCCGACCATGCAAAACGATCCATGATTTGCGTCGAATACACGCAACTGCGTCTTAGTCAGCGGTCAACAGTGCGCAGGCGGCGAAGCCACCGACTGCATTGCTGACGACTCCAACCTTCGGGTTGTTCGGCAGGGCGCGATCACCTGCGGTGCCGCGCAGCTGACGGGTGACTTCGATGAAGAAGTTCGCACCGTGACGACGACCCACGTTGCACGCGCCGCCATCAGTGTTGGTGGGCAGCGATCCAGTGGCGGACGTGGCTCCCGAGCGCACGAATGCGCCGCTGCCGCCTTCTTCAGCGAAGCCAAGGGCTTCCAGCCACTGCATCGCGATGAAGCTGAATCCGTCATAGAGCCCAGCAGTCTGCACATCCTTTGGCTTCAAGTCCGAACGGCTCCACATGCGCCTGGACGCCATCCATGGTGATGAGTGGGTCATGTCCTCGACGAGGCTGAAGTCAGCCTCCTTCGTGGTGCCGTTGGCCCACGAGTCGAAGAACACTGGCTTCTGCTTCATGTCGCGTGCACGTTCTTCGGTCGTGAAGATCAGCGCGCTGGATGAGTCGACTGGGTAGTCGCAGTCCAAGAGGTGCAGCGGCTTTGCGATGTAGCGCGAGTTGAGGTAGTCATCCATCGTGAGTTCTTCATGGAAGAAGGACTCAGTTGGGTTGGCTACTGCGAACTTGCGCTGCGCAATCGCGAAGGAGCCAAAGTCCTCCTCGGTGGAGCCGTACATGGCCATATGGCGGGTCATGTACATGCCAGCCCAGTGCGGACCTGCAATGGAGCCGTAGGGCATGGCGAGCTGCATGTTGCCTGGAATGGTCTGCGGACCTCCACCACCCCTAAAGGTCTCCCCGCCTTGGCCGGCCTTGTGCACCGTGCGAAAAGTCAGAACGGTCTCGGCCGAGCCCGACTCGATGGCGGCAATCGCATGCATGGCAGCCACGCTGTAGGCAGCTCCATCGACATTGCCCGAGTAGAAGGCCAGATCAGGAATGCCGAGCATCGCTGCGGTGTGCGTGGAAGAGACGAATTGATTTGGGAAGCTGTGGGTCACCAACCCGTCGATGTCCGTTGGCTTGAGGCCGGCGTCCTCCATTGCGGCGACACCGGCCTGAGCGGTCAGTTTGGTCAGGCTGAGTCCGGTGGCGCGACCAACATCTGAGTAGCCAACGCCAACGATTGCAACGCGATTCTTCTTAGACATGCATAACTCCTGAAGTGTGGGCGCGCGTGCTAGGCAATTGGACGGAAGACCGGGAGCATGAAGCCTTCACCGAGTAGGTTGAAGGTCACGCCCACGCGATCACCGACGCGCACGCTGTCGGGATCCACATCAACGATGTTCGTGATCATCTTCAGACCGGGTTGGTCATCGAGTTCAACTACAGCAATCACAAAGGGGAGCTTGTCCTCGAAGTAGGGGTGGAAGGCTTGTGTTGCAATGCAGAACGTATAGACGGTGCCCGTGCCAGAGACGGCGGCTGAGCCCAAATCAAAACTCAGGCAGGCACTGCAGACCGGCTCGGGTGCATGCTGCAAGTGACCGCACGCATTGCAGCGCTGGATTACCAATTGGCCTTTGGCAGCGCCTTCCCAGAAGGGCTTGGTGAGCTCATTGGGCAGGGGCAGTGGGGCTGAAACCTCGGTAGTCATTCTTCTCCAGTCACTTATTCGTTGTCTTCGGGCCAAAGAGCGTCGTCAGCGAGTCCGCCCATGCCGCCAGGTCCGCCATCAATGGAAAGGGTCTGTCCGGTGATCCAACTGCTCAAGTCGCTGACGAAGAACAGCGCGCCATTTGCGATGTCAATTGGCCAACCGACTCTGCGCAGCGGCACGTGTGCGCCCATGCTGTCGGCATCCATCCCGAAGCGCTCCCATGATCGAAGCGCACCTTCGGAGGCAACTCCGCCGACTGCGATGGCGTTTGCGCGGATGCCTTTTGGACCCCACTCAGCAGCGATGACGCGAGTGAACATCTGGAGGCCAGCCTTGCCGGCGGAATATGCAGCGCCGCCCTTGACTCCGCTGACGCCAGCACCGGAAGACATCGAGACGATGGCCGCGTGCTCAGACTTCAACAGATGTGGCAGCGCCGCACGTGAACACAGGTAGGCGGACGTCAAATTGAGTTCGATTGAGTTGCGGAAGCGATCCGGCGCCATGTCCTTGGTTGGAAACATGTACGCGCCTCCGGCATTGTTGACGAGAATGTCCAACTGTCCGAACTCTGCGACGGTGGTATCAATGAGGTCTTGTACTTGATCGTCCTCGCGCACATCGGTCTGCTTGGCAATGACTCTGCGTCCTGTGTCAGCTGCGATAGATGCGGCAACTTCTTGCAGTCGATCAAGTTGGCGGCCAGCGACGACGATGTCAGCGCCGTTCTCGGCGAATAGGCGAGCCGTTGCCTTGCCTATGCCGGTGCCACCGCCCGTGATGATTGCAACGCGATTACTGAGATCGAACGTAGTCATTCGTCACTCTCCGGTGGGTTGGTCGTATGGCTTACCGTAAGAGTTTCGTCGGGGCCTGTCTGGCATTCAAAGAATCTCATTCTGCATAGAACCAATCCCAATGATTTCCATACCGTTACTCTCAAGAACGACGTATTCGATTCAACGAAGGACCTCAATTGCCCATCGATATTCCTCTTGTAGGACGAGTGCTGACGGCGCAGGTGAGCGGGCCGAGTGACCCGAACCGGCCTCGCCGGGTGGACTCGGTTCGGCGTACTAGCACTTTGAACATGGACTGGCCGAGTGGTCTGACTGGCGACGGACCGGGTCGGGTTCGCGGTCGCGCGCGAGATCTTCTGACCACGGCCAGCGGAACCAAGACACTCGCCGACGATGTCCTCGTGGCCGCTGTTGGCCAAGGTCGGGTCTACGAATCGCTCTTCACCTTTCCTGATCGACCTGCTCTCCAGACCCTCATTGGGCTTCACCGTCCTGCCAATTCGCGAAGTGCGGTCAGCGCACTGATTCCAGAAGAGCGCGAGGCCGGGACCCCGCTCTACTTGCTGCTCGACGATCTGCCAGCTATTGCTCTCGTCTCCGGTCAAGTGATGATCGAGTGGTTCACGCCGGAAGAAAGGAACAATCTGATGGGCAGCGGCCCTCGTCGTTCGGTCGTTGGCATCTGCTCCGGCTATACCCCGGGCTCTTCAGCCTTGGCCGCTGATGGCTCGGTGCGGACGATCCAGCAAGTGCAGGCGGTCGGGCCGTTGCTTTCGGAGTCCGATCCGATGGCCTGGCATCTGCTACAGCCGGAGACGACTGAACCGGAAATGCGCCGCGCCCGTCGCATCGACGTGTGGAAGGACGAGGTGCTGCACGTCGATGCCTTCTTCCAAGACAGCTGCACGACTCCTGGTGGAACGCGAGTTGCTGTGCACGAATACAACTTGGTAGCAACCGCGGATCTCGAAACTGGTGCGCTGTTGAGTGTGACGGCTGATCCTCGAGTGCTGCCCTTTGACAGTTGTCCCCCCGCTGCCGGCAATGTTGATCGCATGCTTGGAGTGCCACTCAACGAATTTCGCACGGCAGTGTTGGAGCGCTTACCGGGAACCCTTGGATGCACGCATCTCCGCGATGTGCTGAGAGCACTTGCTGAAGTTCCTGTGATGGCCCAGCACATTCAGTAGACTTGGGCCGCCGGTACTCGCAGAGACCGGACCAACCGAAAGGCTCCACGATGGCTGTCGAAGTGCCAGCTGATGTTCGCGTGCTCGGACCAGCAATTCCGACTCCGGTTCGGCGGCTAGGTTCGGTGCGCCGCACCTCAACCATCGATGCCATCTGGCCCGAAGGCGCTGGCACTCCGATGCATCTCTTCGGCCGCTCGCGCGATCTGCTCACTCCGAGCGATGGTTCAACTCCGGTAGTGCTCATCGAGGACTCCCTGGAAGCTGTAGTCGAGCCTGATCGCACTACGACATCCTTGAGCTCCATCCCAGCACGCGTTGATCTGCAGCCGCTGGTTGGCGTTAAAGGTGGTGGCGGTTCACGAGCCAGAGTTGTTCAGCAATTGCCAGAAGAAGTTGCGGCGGGGACTCCGCTCTATCTGCTCCTCGATGACCTTGCCGGTGCAACTTTGGTTTCAGGATTCGCATTCACGCATTGGCGCGACAAGGAGGAGGACTTCGACTTCAATTCGCCAGAAACCAAGGCGCGCAAGATTTCGTTGCAAGGAATCTGTGCTGGCTTCCAAAAGGGTGCAAGTGCACTTGGCGTTGATGGTAATCCGCCAGCCGTGCACGCAATCCAGCCGGTGCCAGATCTAGTCCGCGAAGATGATCCCTTTGCATGGCACGAACTCTTTCAGGTCGTTGAAGTGTCATCGCGTCGTTCACGTCGCATGGATGTCTGGCGTGAAGGTGATCAGTATGTGATTGACGCCTTCTTTCAGGATGCCGGCACCTCTCCAGGTGGACCGCGCATCGCTGTGCATGAATACACGATTCAAGCGACCGTCGATGCGACCACTGGCTTGGTTACTGCGATCCAAGCCTTGCCGCAGGTGCTGCCATTTCGCGAATGCCCGCTGGCATCGGTGAACGTCAGCCGCTTGGTTGGTCAGCCCTTGCGCGAGTTCAGGACAATTGTGAATGAGCAGTTGCCAGGCATCGATGGCTGCACGCACATGAATGACGCTTTACGAGCCCTTGCAGAAGTACCAGTGCTGGCGGCGCAGATTCGCTAGCTCGACTGTGCAATGGACTCTGGATCAGAGTTTGAGACGGACTCCGCTATGAGGGTTGGGTCAGGCGTATCACGCACCTTGTAGGCCTCTGGATCCTTGGGTGGATGCTTCATCGTGACTTCATCGGTGGTGGTGTCCAAGATTGCGTACGACAGCATCCCGTATGCGCCTGGCTCGCGAGTGAAGGTCAGTGATCCTGGGTTGATCACGAGGGTGCGTCCGATGCGCTCAACCATTGGCACATGGGTGTGTCCAAGAATCAAGTAGTCCGCGTCGAGTTCTTCGCAGCGTTGGAAAAGTGGATCTCCAGCATAAAGGTAGTGACCCTTTGGCGGCCAGGGAGTCGAGTGCACCATCAACAGCGACTTGCCGTTCACCGTGGTGCGAATTTCGTCAGGGGTATTACCGATGAAGTCCAGATTCGACTGGCGCACATGGGGTGCGGAACGCGCGCCCTTGCCATGGGGACCCATCAGGACCCATTCGTGATTGCCTTGGATGTAGCGAATGTTGTTGTCACGGATGATCTCTGCGACTTCGTTGCTCAGGCGATATTCGTAGTGCGCATCACCGGCGCACAGGATCTCATCGACGCCCTCGTCAATGAGTGCGCGCACTGTCAGCTGGAGGTGCTCATCCTGACAGTGAACGTCAGAAACGATCCCAAGCTTCACAGTGGTTACCTACTCAGTCAGCTGGTCCCTGATGAGTTCAAGGCCTGACGTCAGATTATGGGGTGAATGATTGTTTTGTGTACTTTCGCTGCGTTACTTCATCGGTGTTGGTGTCGAGGATCGCGTACTCGCCCAGAGCACCGAGTGCCTCTGAATAGGCGAGTGCACCGGGATTGATGACGAGTGTTCTGCCGAAGCGCTGCACCATCGGCACATGCGTGTGGCCGAGGATGAGGTAGTCGGCGTCGAGCTCATCGCAGCGCTGGAACAGTGGATCACCGGCGAAGAGGTAGTGGCCTTTTGGCGTCCATGGGCTTGCGTGCAGCATCAGCAGCGATTTGCCGTTCATCGTGGTGCGCAGGGACTCTGGGGCAGCGGCGACAAGTTCCAGATTCCCAGCCCGGACATGCATCGCTGTTCGAGCAGCAGTCCCATGCTCACTCATGAGATTCCACTCATGGTTGCCGGTGACGTAGCGAATATTGAATTCGCGAATGATGTCGACTACCTCATTGCTGAAGTGGTTGTCGTAGTGGGCGTCGCCTGCAAGCAGGATCTCGTCGACTCCTTCATCGATCAGCGCTTGCACGGTGAGCAGCAGGTGCTCGTCCTGACAATGAACGTCAGCGACGATCCCCAGTTTCACTATTGAACCTCATCACTCAACGTTCCCTTGATTGCCTCAAGCCCGGCCAATATAACGCTGTGCCTGAATCGATCGACGGCTTCGCGTCCTGCTTCATCCTTCAGGAGTCGGAGCCATTCGCGAGCCAGACTAGGTGATTCGGCGACGGCACGCTTTGTTTCAGATTGACTGCCGACCGCGTCAAGTTGGCGATTCACCAACGACGTTCCGTAGGCAAGTGTGTAGATCGTAGACAGGCCGAGCATCGCCTCACGCTCGCTGAAGCCGCCGTCGCGCAAGATCTGCAGGTATCCCTGCATGAGCCGCTCGCCATTCTTGGTCAGGCGCACTTCGGAGATCACTATGTCGATACCGGGATAGCGCTCATTAGAGATTTTGATGCGCCGCTGCAACTCGCCGAGGCGTTCCTGCCAGGTACCGAAGTCGGGATCTGGAACTTCAATTGGCGCCAGCACCTCTTCGACAAGCATCGAAAGCAGATCCTGCTTATTGGCCACGTGGTGATACAGCGCCATCGGGGTGACCCCGAGCACTCGGGCCAGCGAACGCATGCTGAGTTGGTCGAAGCCCTCGCTAGAGCCGAACTCCAGAGCCGCGCGCGCGATCTCGTCGCGGCTGAGTGTGGGATTGGCGGCGGGCTGGCGACGGCGGGAGGCCTGCTTGGTCGTGGCACCGACAGTCATAGTAGGAACAGTAGTACCCGACTCGTAAGTATTGCGATAACGGACCCAGTGGGGTGCGGTCCGACTTTCGGCGTCTTCGCTGGCTCATGCCTTGGGCGCAATATCCGCTGCAATATTTTTTCTAGAATAACTTGACCTTTTCAGGTATACAGCGTAAACCTGCCTCTAGAACAGTACAGGTGACCTGTCCCTCCCAGGCATCGAGTTCGGGTTCTTGACCGCACTTGTGCCCAGGATTCCTCCATCAGACGTGAAAGGCACATCCATGACCACCATGAGCACAATGCTTTGGGCCAACTCCGGAGACTCGCACTTCATCGAGCCAGCCGACCTCTGGTCCAAGGAGCTCCCCAAGTCCCTCTCCGATCTCGTTCCCCGTTCGGTCAAGGATGAAGATGGCTTGTGGGAGACCGTCTACGTCGATGGGCAGTCCTTCCGCCGACGTCTGCCTAAGCCCGCTCAGATCGAGTTCGGCAAGCTCGGTAGTCGCGCACCAGGATTTTCCGACTTCTCTCAGCGCATCCCCGATCAGGATGCTGAAGGTGTGTGGGCAGAACTCGTCTTCCCGTCGCTGGGGATGTGGGCAGCTTCCTTCAAGACTCGTGAGCTCCTGCGCGAAACCGCCCGAGTCACCAACGACTTCTCAGCCAGCGAGATCATCTCTCTGAATCCTCGCTTGCTCCCCACTGCACAGGTGTCGACATTGGATGTCAATGACGCAATCACGGAGATGCAGCGTTGCGCAGGTCTTGGCTTCAAGAGTGTCTTCTTGACCGTGAGCCCGCACCCGATGCAATTGGATTGGCAGCACGAGTACTGGGAGCCACTGTGGGCAGCCATGGAAGAGGCCAAGATGGTCATCGCTTTCCACATCGGCACTGAGCCAATTGACATGGCTGCAGGTGAGGTCATTGGTGTGACCTACCGCGGACCGGGTGGCGCAGTGATGAACTACACCGAGACCACCTTTTCCGGTCAGCGTGCCGTCATGAAGATGGTGGCTTCAGGCGCACTTGACCGTCACCCAGATCTGAAGGTCATGGTCTCTGAAGGTGGCGCTACGTGGGCGCCGTTCTTGGCCGACCGCATGGAAGAGGGCTACCGCCAGCATCACATGGCCGTGCGTCCCAAGCTGAATCGCTCGCCTCGCGAGATCATCTACTCGCAGGTCTACGCCTCCTTCCAACATGACCCGACTGCGGTTGCAGCAGTGCAGTACATGGGTTTCAACAACGCAATGTGGGGATCGGACTACCCGCACATGGAAGGCACGTACGGCCACACGCAAAAGACCTTGCATGAACTCTTCGACGATGTGCCGCAGGCAGTATCGGAGCGCATCCGCTTTGGGGCCTTTGAAGAACTGTTCCCCACGGCACCTAAGGCACCAGCCGAAATTCGTCACTAAATCCGCAGCGAAGAAGGTGGGCTGTCAGATCCGTCTGGCAGCCCACTGCGCTGTGAAGCCCGAATATTCGATTCATGCTAGAGAAGGAACCATGGCAGTAGAAGAAGAAAGCGTGATGAGCGAATCCCCGCAAGAGTTCTTGCAAGACATCACTCCCGGATATTGCGATGTGCAGTCCTTCGTGCCGGTCGAGGGTGGCTATGCCGGCCATTGCACTTGTGGCAGTTGGGATGTAGTGATGCCAACGCAGGAGGAGGCGCACGCACTCGCAGTTCAGCACACCATGGCTATTACCCTGAAGGAATTGGCCAAACGTGAAGCGCAAGCTGGGACTTCGGCGTAGAAATTGGGCATCGGGGAGGCAGATCAAAGCACGCCCCGGTGTGCCGATCGTTGGCCTAGCATTCGCTGCAGTTTTCGACCAGAATCCGCTATACGCCGTAGACCCTTGTCAGTACTTTTCGGCGAGGGTCTACTTGCGCGGCTGAGAACTGATCTGTGAACCACGGGAAGGGGCAAGACATGAGTGGAATGCTGCACGGACTCAAGGTCGTCGAATTAGGCGGCGGACTGTCCACTGCACATGTGGGCAATCTTCTGGCTGACTTTGGTGCCGAAGTCATCTCAATCGAAAGTCCTGGCGGCGCGCAGTTGCGCCGTGAGCCGGGCTTTCTGTTTCTCGCTCGCGGCAAGAAGAGCATCGTCCTTGACCTGAATGATCCAGTCGACGCTGAGGTTGCCCGCAAACTCATGGTTGACGCCGATGTTGTGGTGACCCAGCAGCGGGTAAGTGAGCGCGAGGCTTGGCGTCTTGATGCGATGACAGTCACCGCGTTGAACCCGCGCCTGATTTACGCGCAGATCACTGCCTTCGGGCTATCCGGTTCACTTGCAGACGTCAAGGTCGATGAGCCGCTCATTGCCGCCAAGCTCGGCCTCAATCAATCATTCGCTGGAGTCACGGATCGACCGGGACCTTCGTGGTCGACTACTCCGTGGGCCTCATGGAGTGGCGCGCAGGCAACTCTGCAGGGAATCTTTGCTGCAATGCGTGAGCGTGAGGCGAGCGGTGCCGGCCAGACCGTTAGCACCAGTCTGGGCCATTGCCTAGGTGGGCTTGACCCATGGATGCAGTCCAACGCTGCACTTGCGCAGATCTTTCCCGATGCCATTCAAGGTGGCGGAATGGTGTTGCGTGAAGATGGCGCACCCTTCCTCAGTTACTCGTACAAATTGCTCGTCGCGATCACCAAAGACGGGCACTGGCTGCAGTTCTCGCAGGTGCAACCGCGGCTGTTCAAGGATTTCATGGAGGCTTGTGGCCTGAACTGGATGTACACCGACGAGAAGTGGGCTGCGTTCATGACCATGTGCACGGACACCGTCATGATACCGCCGGATGCTTCAGGCGAGATGCGCTTCGAGTTCTGGAACATGCTCTACGACATCGTGCAGCAGAAGACTCTTGCGGAATGGGAGATCACTTTCGACGAGTGGCCCAATGTGTTTGCAGAAGTATTCCGCCGAGGAACAGATCTCCTGCATCACCGCCAACTCGAGGTGGAAGGGCAGTTGTCGACCATCACTGATCGTGAGCACGGCGAGGTGTTGCAGCCCGGAGCGTTGATCCGATTCAGCGACACTCCTGCGCAGCTGAGCGCGGATGCCCCGCGGCTCAATGAACATAGCGATGAATTGCGTGAGCGTGCCAAGGCACTCTCGCTGGATGCTCGCCCGGAGGTCACCGGAGCACCCAGCTCTCTGCCGCTGGCTGGTGTCACGATCATGGAATTGGGTACCTTCTACGCAGCTCCCTACGGTTCAACGATCCTCACTGATCTCGGTGCGCGCGTGATCAAGGTGGAAGCCCTTGATGGCGAGCCAATGCGTTTCCAGCAGGCATTCCCCGAAGCCGGTGCAATGAAGGTCTTGCAAGGCAAGGAGTCACTCGCCCTTGACCTCGGTTCCCCTGATGCCAAGAACGTTCTGGCCCGGATCGCGCAGGATGTCGACATCGTTATGTGCTCGTTCCGGGCTGGTGCCGCCGATCGCCTTGGTGTCGGATTCGGCGATCTGAAAAAGATGAATCCGAACATCATGTATCTGGACTGCCCTGGCTTCGGGGTGCTTCCGCCATACGGAGCGCGTCCGGCCTTTGCTCCGACAATTGCTGCGGGCAGCGGCATTGCAATGCGCAATGTTGGGAGCCAGATCCCTGAGACCATGCCCTCATCGCACGAAGAGTTGCGCAAGTACGGCGGCAAACTCGCAGCTGGTGGCACGACCTCGGCTGCTCAGCCCGATGGCGTTGCCGCTTTCGCTGTTGGCACGGCGCTCGCTATGGCTGCATATCTGCAGTCAGTTGGTATCGGTGGACAGCAGTTGCTTACCACGATGCTTCAGTCCTGCGGTCATTGTCTGGGCGAGACGATGGTCGAATTCAATGGTCGATGGGAGCCGTCAACGACAGATGGCGAGATTCTTGGATTCAGTGCTCTTGAGCGACTGTATGAGACGAGTGAGGGCTGGGTCACCTTGTCGGTCACCACTGATGCAGAGTGGAGTCGGCTTGCAACGGCGCTGAATGAGTTCGCAGATCTCAACAGCGATATTCGTTTTGCAAATGCTTCGTTAAGGGCCGAGCATGACGGTGCCTTGACGCAAGCACTCTCCGGCGCATTCGCAAAGAAGAGTGCTAACGAATGGGAGCGGGTAATGCTCAAGACTTGCGTTCCGCTGCTGGAGGTCAACCCCGCTGCGGCCGAGCACATCATCATTGGCGAACTCGGAGTCGAGCATGGCTGGGTCGCACGAGTGGAGAGTCCGATCGTCGGCGAGTACCCGCGGCTGTCCCCATACCAGCAGTTCTCACGATCGATCACAGTTGCGCTGCCGGGCAACACCAAGGGGCAGCACACTCGCAAAGTGCTCACCCAAGCCGGATTCACGGAGGACGAAATCCTCGGGTTCGCTGAGAAGGGGCTTGTGCAATTTGGCTAGTCGTGCCCCGGACCTCAGCGGCTAGCTGAAGGCGACGATGCCGCGCTCGCCGTAATCGGTGATCGCCGACTCATCGAAGCCGATCTCCTCCATGATGGCGCGCGTGTGCTGGCCCTTGGTTCCGCCTGCCGTGGCAACCGTGCGCGAGCGCGAGAAGCCAGCGTAAGGGCCAAGCCGCGAATACGCACCAATCATTGGATGCTCGACGGTCGCGAGCCAGCCGTGCTCCTCTGCGAGGGTGCCGACGTAGATCGTCTCCGGTCCGGCTTGCACGCACTCAAGACATCCGACATCGGCTGCGAGCAGAAGCTTCTGCCACTCGGCGGCTGAGCGTTGCTTGAAGATCGCGCATAGGCGCTGAACCAGCAGTTGATCATGTTCAGCTCGCAGGCTCGAGTTTTCAAATCTGGGTTCGCCGGCAAGATCATCGAATTGCGCGAGGGCCAAGGACAGATTGAGCCAGTCTGTGTTCGAAGGAGCCGCCAAGGACACCCAGCCGTCACTCGTCTCATACAGGTGCACGAGCGCATTCAGGCCGAGCACTTGATCATCGGTCGAACTCGGTTCCCATCGGCCCTCGAACTCCACCATCATCTCGCCCAGACAATGACCGCAAGACTGGAGCATCGTGGTGAGCAGGGACTGTCCGGGTACTCCCTTGGCCTGGAGGTACGCGGCCATTGCGAGCGCACTGCCAACAGCGAAGGAGGCAACGCCATCGGGCTGCGCCGACCCACCGCCACCGCCCGAACTCGCCTGCACGGCCATCAGGCGGATGGCGTCATTGTCGACTGGAACACCTTCAGGGATCTGGCTTCCGACATTGCGCATGGACATGCCGCTCCCTGCGGACATCGTGGGAGCGAATGCCGGGCGGCCGCCGTACGGCGGCAGGATGCCAAAGCCGGGGCAGTCCAGATACATCAGATTCGGATTGAGCTTGATGAGGTCATCGGCAGTGACACCAAGTCGTTCAGCAACACCCATGCGGAAGGAGCACATAACTATGTCGACCAGCGGGATCACCTTCGCCAGGATCGCCCGCGCCTCAGGCGAGCCAAGATTGAGACAAAGCGATTCCTTGCCCTGCAGAACCTTCATGCCGCCGGCCTCTGGAAAGGCCTGAGCGGTGCGCATCGGATCGCCCTCGATTGGCTCGATCTTGATTACACGCGCACCCAAATCGGTGAGCATGGTCGATCCGTGTGGAGCCGCGTAGTAGGTGCCCAGCTCCATGATGGTTACCCCTTTGAGTGGCAGGTCATTGGGCACATTGCCGGACTCGACTGTGCGCTCGAGCGCGAGCCCATCCGCGCGTGCACGAAGCTCATCGCCATGCTCATCGAGATGGGGGGCATCGGCGCCGAGTTGCGCCGGCGTTCCGCTCATCCGAATAAGCGGTCCGGGCATGAGCACATCACCGTGGCGACGATCCTTGATGGTGACGAGCTGTCCTTCCACTTCCATCTGTGGATGCCGCAACAAATCAGTACCGCGACGGAAGACCTCGGCGAAGACGTTCGGCCACTCGTCGAAGATCGCCTGCCATTCCTTCAGGGTCTTGCCCTTGACGATGTCCAGCAGCAGATCCCAGAACTCCATCTTCATCGCAGCATCTGCCGATGGCGGAAGCATGACGGTGTCAGTGCCCATGGTGACGAACTCGCTCCACTTTGGATCCTCGTACATCCAGCCCAAGCCACAGGCGAGCATGAAGTCGCGGAATAGCCGCGGCTGCACCTGAGAGAACTGCAGCCAGTGGCCGTCCTTGGTGATCGCCACGAGCAGCTTGTAGGTATAGCTGGAGTTCGGGCTTCCGTCAGCCGCGACGGGGGCCGACGCGGTGAACGCCTCGGGAAAGCGCTGAGTGAGGACGGCGTTTGCCTGTCCCCAAGGATCCTGGGCGCCGAGCGAGTGAGCAAGTGATGCATCGACGGTTTGCCCGAGTCCACTCGATTCGCGCTCACGCAGGGCGGCGAAGATCCCGTGCAGCAGAGTCTGCGAGGCACTCCAGGCAGCGAAAGGCACGGTGATGAAGTTCGGCCCCGATGCCAGGGTCAATCGCTGGTTCACTGAGTTGCCGCCGACCGTAGCCATGACGAGCGACTCGTGACCCTTGACGTCAGCAAGAGGCCCTTCAAGCCCCCACCCCGTTACCACGGCCATGACAACCCTGGGGTTGACTGACTGCACGCTCTGCGGATCCAATCCCCAGGCTTGCAGGGTCTTCTGCCGCACGGAGGTCACGACTACATCAGCCTGCGACATGAGCTTCAGTGCCTGCTCCGCCTGCGGCGGTTGATGGCAGTCAAGCACAACGCTCTTCTTGCCTCGGCCCATAAACAGGTAACCGGGCTCCTTTCGGAGGGCGATCCCGCGAGGCGGCTCAATGGTGATCACCTCAGCACCGAAGTCGGCGAACACATTGCCAACTTGGGCCACCGAGAGCCCGTCGCCCAGTTCGACAACTTTGAGTCCCTGGAGAACTCCACCCATTTCGTACCTCCACGTGTCCAAGCAATGAGCCCCGGACGCCGGCGGAGAGCTGCCTTACGGGGTATAGCCGTGTGTGGACGGTAGGTCCATCGGGACCATTGCGGGGTGCAATTCCACAAACTTCCGAACATTCCTTGAGTTGGAGCAACTTCTATGTTGGCAGGCCGACAAATTTGAGCTATAGACCTACAAAGAGCTTCCAAATTGTCGGAATGCTTGCTCGAAGCAGGAAGTTGGTTAACACTGTACAGACGTTCACCCTCGCCGGTACTGACCGCAGACCGGACGTTTGGAAGGAAAAGCAATGACGATCACGGTGCCTGTCGACCTGTTCCCAAAAGGTCCCGCCGTAGCTGCCCCCACCCGACGCCCCGGATCGGTGCGGCGCACATCAACAATCGACAGCACTTGGCCAGACGGCATGGAAGCAAACCGCACAGTGATCGGCCGCTCGCGCGACCTCTTCACCCCGCTTGGTGGCGCAGAGCCGATCGTCCTGGCTGAAGATGTGCTCATCGCAACCGTGGCGCCGGATCGGCAGATCGTGGCGATGGAGACGCAGCCTCCTCGTGAAGGTGTGCAGGTGCTCGTTGGCGCCCAGGG
Source organism: Actinomycetota bacterium (assembly GCA_030650795.1). NCBI lineage: Bacteria > Bacillati > Actinomycetota > Actinomycetota bacterium. The sequence continues at coordinate 3,262 of JAUSDJ010000040.1, read as the reverse complement.
TGGCAGCAATTCGCGTGGCCGTGTGGTTGCCGCCGTTCCTGAAGAGGTGGAGGCGGGTACACCGCTCTATCTCCTTCTTGACGATCTGTCTGGCGCGACGCTTGTCGGCAGCGTCGCCTTCCGCTTCTGGGAATCCCAAGAGGCTCAGGATGAGCGCATGCGTCAGATGAAGAAATTGGTCGGCGTGCGCGTGATGGAAGGTATCTGCGCCGGTTTCCAACCGGGATCCTCAGCGTTGAATGCTGACGGATCCAACAAGTCGATGGGTGACACCAAGCCGGTACCGCCGATTAACAACGATGAGGATCCGTGGGCCTGGCACGAGCTGACCGACCCGCACGAGCCATCGCACCGGCGTTCGCGTCGCATTGACCTGTGGCTTGAAGATGGCGTTGTGCATATTGAGACCTTCTTCCAGGATTCGTACACCACGCCTGATGGTCACCGTGAGGCTGTGCATGAGTACGTCGTGACAGCGACGGCTGACCGGGTCACTGGTGAAGTCATCAGCATCGGCGCGGACCCTCGCGTGCTGCCGCATTACGAGTGCCCACTCGCAACAGTTGCCGTGTCACGAATGGTTGGTCAGCCACTGCGTGGCTTCCGCGACTCCGTCAACGAGAAGCTCCCAGGCATTGACGGCTGCACGCACATGAATGACACTCTCCGCTCGCTTGCTGAGGTGCCAGTACTGATCCCTCATCTGATGTAGCCGCAGCTCCCGCTACTCAGCGACGATGTTCATTGCAAGGAGGTATCGGCCAGCCATTGCATAGAAGCCGACGAGCAATGTCATGTCAGAGATCTCCTGAGGCGACCACTCGGCGGCAGTGCGATCCCACAACTCGTCTGTCGTTGTCAAAGCGTCAGCTGCCTCGCAGAAATCCAATGCGGCGCCCTCTGCCGAGCTGAAGTCATGGAAGTCACCGCACTTGAGCGCATTGAGTTCTGCGCGAGTAATTCCGGCCTTCAGAGACGCTGGTTCGTGCAGTGCTATCTGATAGCTGGAGCCTATGCGGTAGAGCGTGCGCAAGACGAGAATCTCGCGCATGCGATCGGACAGCCGAGAAGCGGAGTGTACTCTGCCGGACAGGCTTGCAAAGCCCTTGAACATCTCCGGATTGTTGTAGACAGCCCGCACGATCCGATTGTCGGTTGCCATCTCTTCAGGCAATTGTGCTTCGGGCAAACGTTGCACGGTGCGTCCTCTAGTTGTCGTTGTTGAGCTCGGCAATGAGTGGTCCAAGTTCCCATGCCAGCGGCTCACTTACTGTGAAGTAGGTGACGCCGTAGCGCTCATTGATCTTGCGTACGTGCTCAGCGAGTTCGCTCGTGTTGCCGATCAGCCCAAATGGCGACTCGAGCAATTCATCGACCATGAGGTTTCCGGCCGCTCGTCCTCCCGTTGGACCGACGGCTCGCTGCGAAGCGGTTTCCCGATTCTCACCCGGCACAGAGAAGGTGCCGAACAGGATGCGCACACCAATGGTGAGATCTTCGCGCTCGTAGCCGCCTGCTTCCCTAATCCAGTTCAATTGCTCTTCGAATGCAGCCTTGCGGGTATCCGACGTACCCGACATCTGGGTCAGATGCTAACGATCTGAGCATGTTTGGCGGCGTATGTCAGCATCCTCTTGCCACCACCACCTAGCATGATCGGCAGTGGATCCTGTATGGGTTTCGGCACGGAAGTGAAATCGTCGAGCGAGTAAAATTGGCCAGCGAATGTGACCGGCTCGCCGGTGAAGAGTCGCCGCAACACACTGATGCTCTCGAAGAGTCGACTCACGCGCGTGCCCGGTGGATCCCAAGTCGCAATACCAGTCTTCGTCAGGTCTTCTTCAAGCCAATCCGCGCCAATGCCCATGTCCACGCGCCCGGCGGACAAGACGTCCAAAGTCGCAATCTCTTTGGCCAGCAACGAAGGATTGCGGAAATCGTTGTTGAGTACCTTGATAGCTAGCCGAATAGTCGTGGTGATGCTTGACGCCGAAGCTAGAGCAATCATCGGAGCTAATTGGGGGAGACTCGGTCCGAGATGGTCGGGAACCGAGACGGAGTAGAAGCCCATCGCCTCTGCGCGCTGAACCTTCGCTACCCACCCCGTCGCATCCGGCGTGAAGGGCATTTGAATCGAGAATTTGAATCTGGGACTCAACTCGTCGCCCCGCCATCCACGTACAGGGTCTGACCGGTGGTGTAGCCTGCGCCATCGGAGCAGAAGTAAGCCATCGCCTCGTACTGCTCGCGGCTCGTTCCGAATCTCTTGATGGGATTGCTTCCCGTAATCGCATCGGCATTGGCGAGCTGGCTGCTGGCTGCCTCAAAGGCACTGATGCCCGGCTCAATGCAATTGACTGTGATGCCGAAATCGCCCACTTCCCTGGCCATTCCGCGCGTCATGTTCTCCACTGTGGACTTCGTGAGCCCGTACGAATTTCCGCCGCTCTTTGCTGCCATGGACGACACGTTTACGACGCGGCCCCACGAGTTCGTCTTCATCGCGGAGACTGCGGCACGCGTAGCGCGCAAGGTCCCGTTGACATTCACAGCCCAAGCGAGGTCCCAAACCTCATCGGGACACTCAAGAAGTCCCGCTTCGGCGAGCCCGCGCCACAGTCCGGCGTTATTGATGAGGATGTCCAAGCGGCCGAACTCCTGAACGGTGGCCCCAACGAGAGCATTCACCGAAGGCTGCGACGTGACATCGCACTCGATGCCGATGCACCTGGATCGGATCGCATTAGCCTGCTCGGCAGCACCAGTTGTGTCCTTCACATCGGCTACGACGACGTTCGCGCCGTCGGCTGCGAAATATCGCGCGTAGTCGCGCCCAAGTCCTCGTGCAGCTCCAGTGACGATGACGACTTTCCCGCTGAAACGATTCGAATCATTCATCCGCCAAGTATGTGATAGCCCAGCATCAATGGTCGGTCCTTGGTGAACAACGCCAAATGCTTCAGGCCCCTTTGGGATACCAAAGGGGCCTGAAGCTGATTCCACCCTTGTGCGGGTGACTTGCGTGCGGTGCTATTGGTTATGCTTCGTCGGCTGGTGGCGCAGGAACGTGAGGGAAGAGCTCGGCGAAGGCACCGATGCGGATCCGGTGGCTGGCCACTGCGTCGATGTCGTCGCACAGTTCGTGCAGGGTCTTCTGGGTGTGGCCGAAGGTGCCCTCCCAGTGCGGGTAATCGCTGCCGAACAGGCCGTTCTGGTAGCCCTGAGCCGTCAGTGCAGTTGTCGATGAGCGGTAGTCGTGCTG
>JAUSDJ010000039.1 GCA_030650795.1 Actinomycetota bacterium | reverse complement strand
GTTTCTGAGAATATGTCACCCTGGTATGACGACGCTGACCTCGGTGTTGGCCTTCGGGGCTTGGGCTGTGGACCCCTGCGGCTCCCAATCAGGGCTCATGTCCGCCTCTGGACCATCCCCGCGTGCCTCAAGCAGGCGCTTGAGCGTGGCATAGCCTATGTCCATATCTCTGGCTGCCCGCCGCCGTGAGAGTCTGCCTGCCCTGATGTGCTCCAGGGCTTCCTCGAATCGCTGTGGAAACCCTGGCCGCTCAGTCACCGAGGGTCTCCCAATGTGCTTTCCCTGCTGCCGTGCGCGCTCCATCCCCACCTTCACCAGCTCTCGATGATGGAACATCGTCTCGGTATCCTCGTACCAGATCGGGTTGGGCGTGAGCTTGCCTATCATATGCTGGTCTTCCTGACCCTTGGGCACCGGAGAGGGGCGCGCAGGCGCGGGGGCACGAGACCGGAGGGTGGTGGCCAGGGGAGGTGCTTCCCCTGGAGTGAGGATCCTACCCTGGCAGCACACCAAGAGTCGCCCGTCCAAACGTTCCTGGACCTCGACGTGGGCCCTGGCGTAGCTGATCCGGTCCGTCCCGGGGAAGAGTTGCAAGGTGCGGCCTTGGTACTGTACCGTGTTGTCCTTCGCCACTATCCGCCGCTCCTTGACACAGAGCACGCCGTCTACGTCGAGCCCAGGCTCTGGCAGCCGGTAGGCGGACCCTGACTCCGCGGCCGGCACGCCGAAGCGCGCATTGAAGCGGGGCAGGAATGCTTCGAGGACACGGGTGGCCTCCGTCAGCGTGCAGGCACCCGCCAATCGCAGCTCCGCCACTAGCCGGTCCTGGAAGGTGCCGTTGGCCCGCTCCACCCGCCCTTTCGCCTCAGGGCTGAGGGCGAATATCTGCGTCACGCCCAACTCCATTAGGGCACGAGCAAACTGCGTAGGAATGCCCTTCGTTGTCTGGTGCTCCTCTTCCCACTGGGTCCGGTGGTGCTGAAAGACGGCATGGCGGTCCGTGTAGACCGCCAGCGGAATGCCATGGTGCCGGACGATGTCCTGAAAGAGGAGCAGGTAGCCCTGGGTGTCCTCCTGATCGCGGAAGAGCGCGGCTGGGATGGTACCAGTGGCATCGTCCACCGCAAGCAAGAGGGTGAGCTTTGGTCCCCGGCCCATCAGCCAATCATGCGGACTCCCATCCAGTTGCAGCAGCATCCCCTCTTGCGCCTTGCGTTCCCGCCGCTCCCGGTGCCGTGGAGGCCGTCGTCGCCGAGGGCTGGATACCCCGGCACCCATGAGGATGTTCCGAACCGTGGAACGAGCCAACCCGATGCCCTCGCGCTCGGCCAGGAGCTCCGTGAGGTGCGTGTGGTTCAGGCCAACATACTGGGTTCGGGCTAGAGTGATCACGTGGTCACGGACCTCTTGTGGCGTCGCATTCACGGGCCGCTGCCCACGATTCCCATGGGCAAGTGCAGCAGCCCCCTCCTCCCGGTATGCTGCCAGCAATCTTCGCATGTGACGCACAGAGACACCCATCAACGTGCCAGCCTCCCTCCCCGTGATCTCTCTTCGCAGAACCTGGTTCAATAC
>JAUSDJ010000038.1 GCA_030650795.1 Actinomycetota bacterium | reverse complement strand
AATGTTGTAGGTCCTTCTTGGTAGAGTAGTTTGAGAAACAAAGACCAAGGAGGAACCTACATTGAGAAGTATGCCGAATGTTCTGAGAAAGTGTCAAGCTGTGCCGGACTTTCAGAGTGGAATAGTCGTGGGCATAGACGTGAGCAAAGGGAGGATGTCGTTTGGAGGGTTTCATCCCTCCAAGCGCACCGGTGTGAGCGTAGTGAATCAAAATGCCGAGGGTTTCGCGATCCTGGAGAGGTTTGTCGATGATCTGGTTGCCCAGGGACATCAGCCGTGGATCGCCTATGAGCCCACCGGGCCGTACAGCACGTGCTTACGTGAGTGGCTCATGGCAAGCGGAAAGCGTCTGGTCCAGGTCAACCCCTACCACGTAAAGCGAATCAAGGAAGTCCGGGATAACAGCCCGGAGAAGGATGACTGGAAAGACCCTTCGGTTATAGCGGATCTGGTGTGGCAAGGGTGTTACCAGGAAGTGATGTCCCTGGATGGGACATACGCCGATCTGCGGGCGGCGTCCGCGGAATGGGCTTCTCTTGCCAAGAAGCGAACTGCTCTGCGAAACGAATTCCAGGCGCTTCTGCAGGTGTGGTTTCCTGAGCTCTGTGGCATCTTCAAGGACGCAGTCTGCAAGAGTGTGTGTGGGATAGTTAGAAGATATGCGAGCTCTGAGGCGTTGGCGAGCGCGCGGCGGACGAGTCTTGAGTCCACCTTGCGAAAGGCGAGCTGTGGGAGGACATTGAATCGAGTGGACGCGATCTGGTCCGCGGCAAAGAGCTCCGTAGCTCCGGCCGCTGGGCAACAGGCGCGCCATAGCGCAATGCTGGGTCTGCTGGATATGCTGGAGCTTGTAGAATCCAGGCGAGAGCGGCTGAAGGCGGAGATGGAAGAGTTCCTGTCGGTTCTGTCCGAGGCCCGGTGTCTGTTGAGCCTGCCAAGAATTGGAACGATCACAGTGGCGGGTCTGTTGGGCGAGTGTGGCAACATCGGGCAGTACAGACGCTACGAGCAGTTGGAGAAGTTCCTGGGGCTGAACCTGTATGAAGTGTCCAGTGGGAAGCACAGAGGCCGTAGACGCATAAGTAAGCGCGGACGGGCGCTGGCTCGTTATCTGATATGTTCTGTAGCTATGCTGCAGACGAGGTCAGGAGGGTTATTCGAGGAATACGCAAAGGAGTTGAAATCTAGAGGCAAGAAAACCGGTGAGATCAGAGTTGCTGTGGCTCGCAAGCTGCTGCCGTTGATGTACGCGGTGGCTCGCGATCAAAGGGAGTTTGATCCCCGGCAATTCTTCACGGGAGCGCGGACGGGGGACGGTCTAGTCATTCAACAAGGGACGCAGGCGCAAGCCGCGTGACCTTCTAGCTCAGCAATTACCGGCTCCGTCCGCTCCCGTGATGATCAATGAAGGAAGGTTACGGGCCACTGATGTGGGATCGTCTAGTTAGTAGGGTTCTCACACGGGAGCGCGACCCAAGTAGTGATGTTCAATTGC